>NZ_JAHHPQ010000205.1:0-4428 GCF_024606245.1 Endozoicomonas sp. SESOKO2 | reverse complement strand
GTCTTTGGGCTGATCTTGCAGGCTAGTTTAATGAATTTTTCCGTGTTTAAAGAATTTTTACCAAAAAAAGAAAAATATCTTCTTATAAAAACCGATTTAATTTTTATAAATGGATTCAGCATTAATCAAGTCGTCAATATTGTCGATATCAATTGAAAACTTATGTTCCATCTCAAATGGAATGACTGGCTTTTCAAAAAGATTTAATCGTTTTATGAAATTCATAAAGTTTGATATATAGATTGCTCCATTAATTAAGTATGTTGACTCTAAACTTTGTCTTGGGGCGGTAAGGCTGGCCCAATCAAAAACGGGCTCAATAACACCATTCCGAAAATATAAATTCTTTTGAATAGGGTGCTCTGTTTTGGTGACACTTACCAGACTTTTAGCATTAGACGCATTAAATCTTTCCTTGGCGTCTTTGATGTGTGTGGCACTACGCAAGGGCGATGTTGGCTGCAAAAGTATAAAATGCGTCGTTTCCTTATTCTGATTTACAAGCTCCAATAAAGTATGTTTGACTACATCAAGACTGCTGGATGAATCTGTTGCCAGTTCTTTTGGCCGGTCAATGACCTCAGCCCCCCAGGCCAAACTGACCTCTTTAATTTCGGGGCAATCTGTTGTTACAACAATGTGCTCAAAGCATTGGCTTTCCAGTGCTGCTGTTATGGTGTGAGCAATCATCGGTTTACCAGCAAGATCAAGAACATTCTTTCGTGGTAATCCTTTAGATCCTCCTCTGGCAGTGATAATGGCGGTATAGGTATTTTTTTGCATCAGGCTACTCCCTTGATGGCTGGTGCCATTAGTGAAAAGTCAACGTCATTGAACAGTTTTTGGTCTGCAGCAGACCAGATTTCTTCTTTCTGTATAATGGACATAAACTTTTCTGTACTATTGCCATCACCAAAATAGCTGTCTCTTCCCGTATTTTTATTGTGTGAGGCTCTTTGAATAGCGTTGTATATATCTTCGCTATCGTAACCAGTATTGATAATGCCTTTTGCAAAATACCTTGCATTCTGACGGTCGCCGATATTAATTGATGGCATACCATAGAAGGGTGTTTCACGAATACCTGCGCTGGAGTTGCCAATCATGCATTCAGAATTCTTCAGTAGCGTCAGGAATGACTCAAACCGGATAGAAGGGTAAATTCTAAAGTTTTCTCTGTCCTTCAATCGATCGTATTCTTTAAGAATGTAATCTGAACCTTCGTCATTGTTGGGGTATACAACCACAAAGTTTTTTTGACATTTCAATAAAGCGTCAACCATTGCCTTGGCATTGGCTGGCATATTATCAATATCAGTGGTTACCGGATGAAATAGAACAACGCTGTAATTTTCAAACGGTATAGCATAGTGTTCCTTCACCGTATCCAAATCAGGCAGGTCAGATGACAGCATGACATCTATATCGGGTGAGCCGATATTATGAATATATTCTTGCCTTTCTCCCATCTGGACCAGTCGTTTTACCGCCTCATTATTACTCACCATATGTAAGTGTGATAATTTAGAAACAGAATGACGAATAGATTCGTCGATCGTGCCAGAGCGCTCACCACCCTCAATATGGCACACCAGTGTATTAGTAAGGGCTCCTACAATAGCGCCCGCAAGGGCTTCGACACGGTCACCATGGATGACGAGCATGTCTGGTTTATTTTCATGAATATAGCGTGAGAGGCCTTTAATGGTGCTGGCCAGAATCATCTCCATTCTGTCGCCAACATGCTGGTTCATAAATGTGTAAACAGATGTATAACCTGCGCTTACAACTTCTTTGGCAGTGTAGCCATAGCGTTGTAGTGTATGCATGCCGGTAATAAATACTTGGCATTCAAACCTTTCATGGTTATCAGTTGCAAGCATTAAAGCCTTCATCTTACCATAATCAGCGCGTGTCCCTGTGAGGAAGAGTATTTTACGTTGCTCCATGACTTTTTTTCTGTTTAGAGGGGGATAGGAAGAGCTGACGAATGAACTTCGACAGCTCCTAAGAGTAAGTTAATTTACATCAGACTTTCTAATATGCTCGTCAGAGCTGATGTTTCGTGTCGCGACTTTACCTAGTAATGAGTTGAAGTCTTCTGCCAATATTTCCCCTGTGCCGGGGCGCTTGACCCAGATGTTGTCTTTACTGAATACATCACCTTCTGCGATATCTTTGATTGCAACAACCGTTGCGAAAGCGAAATCTATAGTAGGTTGTTCTTCTTTAATTGGGTTTTTTGTTCCGCCTAAAGCCTTATGGATGGTTTTAGATCCTATGATTAGCTCAGACATGGTTTTTGTGTCGTTTGAACAAACAATATCGGGTCCTGGTCGGTCCATTTTATCTGTAAAGTGCCTTTCAAGGATTTTGGCGCCAAGTGCTACAGCACCCAGGCATGCATAATTATCAACAGTATGGTCTGACAGACCAATTACAGCATTTGGAAATGCAGACTGCATTTCAGTCATAGCACCCAGTCTGACCAATTCTGGTGGTGTCGGGTAGACATTTGTACAGTGCAACAATGAATATGGCACGCCATGCTTTTCAATAATAGAGACTGCTTTTTTAATACTCTCTATGGTATTCATTCCAGTGCTGAGTATTATAGGTTTACCAAATGAAGCAATATGATCAATTAATGGGTAGTTGTTGCACTCACCGGAACCAATCTTATAGGCGGGTATATCCATTCGTTTTAGTCTGTCTGCAGCTGCACGAGAGAAAGGTGTGCTAATAAAAATCATACCTTTACTTTCGACATATGCTTTAAGCTTGATTTCTTCCTCTTCATTGAGTGAACATCTATCCATTATTTCGTATATAGAAACGTCAGCATTGCCGGGGATGACTTTTTTTGCATCTGCACTCATTTCATCTTCAATAACATGCGTTTGATGCTTAACCACTTCTACACCGGCATCAGCCGCAGCATCTACCATCTCAAATGCCGTTTTCAATGAACCTTCGTGGTTGATTCCAATTTCAGCAATAACCAGTGGTTCGTCATTTGGGCCAATTCGTCTGTTACCGATAAAAAATTCAGTCATATTAAACCTTTAAAGCTTTGGCTGTGTGTAAGTGAGTTTTATTCAAAGTATTAAATACAAGATTTAAGAGATTAGATTGTGAATTTAGAATCTACTATTAATATCTCTGGTGTAATGCATATTTGAAGAGGGTGTTCGTAGGTTTCCCCGAGCTATAAGTAGATTTACGTGATGCTTTGTATTGATTTATATCGAGACACGCTACCGCCCTTCGAGCTTTGCTTTATGAGTTGTTGTAGGACAAACACAAGCACGCATAGACTGAAACATCGAGATAGAAAATTTGGCTGAGCATTTTAAGATTTATGTTTTGATCAGGTAATTGTGTATTTTCGATGCCTTGATCGGTTTTGAGCACCTGTTCTGCAAATATCCTGTAACAGCGAAATAGAGAAAGCTAGCAGAGCATCTTAAGTGTTATTTTTTGTCTGCGTAATAGTGTATTTGCGCACTTGATTTAGGGGTTAGTGCATTACGTATTACTGCTATGTTCCAGTAAAGGTGCGAATATCAGCCAGGTAATAAATACCTGTATAAAGGTGGAGAAGTATCTGGATCTCTATTTTCCATATACATATTTTGCCTATGAAATTCAGTAGTCTTGTATTTTTTTCTGCAATCTATACGTCATTGGTGCTCTATACAATAGGTACTAACACTTACCGTTGATTTTCCTTGCCTAAGCTTCGCTCGCTATTTTATCGACGTCTACCGAGCGCTCGAACAGGTTGCATTGCTATTTTCAAATCCCGAATAAAAAACCATTAGGGCGTGCAGTATGAGTCTTGCAGATAGAGTTACGGCATTAGAAGAACATCGGGAGCATTGGGACAAGGTGCGTACTGGAACGTGGCCCGTAACTGAGCGGAATCTTCATAAAATCGGGCTAACCACCTGATTCCGTGCAGGAAAAATGAAATTCCTTATCAAACAGTCATATTGAAGTTTGATAAAACGAGGGTTTAGTTAAACGGGCAAAATCTGGACTGGAGCAGCCGGAATCGTCCGTAAAATGTTTCATTCTTCCGGTCTAACTATTCAAAGTCTGGTTTTCTCAGATTGTAGATGAGTATTCCAGGCTACCTGCATGAAGATTTGTCACGGTTACGGGCCACATACCGATCACTTCAGGTCGAGCTGATGGCTGACCCTTGGCAAGGCGATGTGATCCAGGGCACTGGCGGTTTGCGTAAGGTGCGTTTTGCTGGTAAGGGGAAAGGCAGGCGCGCTGGCCTGCGGGTCATTTATTATTATCTGGGTGAGCGCCAACGTTTCTACTTGCTAACCCTTTACAGCAAAAACGAGATGGCGGACTTGACTACGAATCAGAGGAAGCAGTTAAGACAATTTATGGAGGCATGGCGCAATGAGC
>NZ_JAHHPQ010000026.1:0-25782 GCF_024606245.1 Endozoicomonas sp. SESOKO2 | reverse complement strand
GAAATCGCTGTGCCCGCCGGCACCCTCATCGACGAAGCCTGGGTTAAGCGTCTGGTCAGCAAAGATAACCGTTTCTTTGAGGCCCACGTTTCGGTAGCAGGTATTCAGCAGGCGGGATATCGCCTTCTTCTTCATGGTCTGGTTAACCAGTTCGAAGGGCAGCCCCTCTGGTACGATTTCCCATAACAGGATACGACCAATGGTGGTATCGGCCAGGAAGGCATTGCTGTGCTCTACGCCATCGTCGTCTTTGTATTTTTCAGAAACACGTACCTTGATACGGGCATGCAGATCAGCATGACCGGTACGGTAGGCACGCAGGGCTTCGTTGACGTCAACGAAAGCCATGCCTTCACCCTTGGCGTTAATACGGTCACGGGTGATGTAGTAAAGACCCAGTACCACGTCCTGGGAAGGTACAATGATAGGCTCGCCACTTGCAGGTGCCAGGATGTTGTTGGTGGACATCATCAGGGCACGGGCTTCGAGCTGGGCTTCCAGAGTCAGTGGTACGTGTACCGCCATCTGGTCACCGTCGAAGTCAGCGTTATAAGCCGCACACACCAGTGGGTGCAGTTGAATCGCCTTACCTTCGATCAGAACCGGCTCGAACGCCTGGATACCAAGACGGTGCAGAGTGGGTGCACGGTTCAGCATCACCGGGTGTTCACGGATGACGTCAGCCAGAACGTCCCAAACCTCAGGGGTTTCACGCTCTACCATCTTCTTGGCAGCTTTGATGGTGGTCGCCAGACCTTTGGCTTCCAGCTTGCCGAAGATGAATGGTTTAAACAGTTCCAGAGCCATTTTCTTGGGCAGACCGCACTGATGCAGACGCAGGGTAGGACCTACGGTGATAACAGAACGGCCAGAGTAGTCAACACGCTTACCAAGCAGGTTCTGACGGAAGCGGCCCTGTTTACCCTTGATCATGTCGGCCAGGGATTTCAGAGGACGCTTGTTGGAACCGGTGATAGCACGACCGCGGCGGCCATTATCCAGCAGCGCATCTACCGATTCCTGCAGCATACGCTTTTCATTGCGGACAATGATGTCAGGAGCGTTAAGGTCGAGCAAACGCTTCAGACGGTTGTTACGGTTGATCACGCGGCGGTAAAGGTCATTCAGGTCGGACGTCGCAAAACGACCACCGTCCAGCGGTACCAAAGGACGCAGATCAGGTGGTAGAACTGGCAGAACGGTCAGAATCATCCACTCAGGGTTGTTACCTGACTTGTGGAAAGCTTCCAGGAGTTTCAGACGCTTGCTCAGTTTCTTCAGTTTGGTTTCAGAGTTGGTCTGCGGAATTTCTTCTCGCAGCATGTCCACTTCCTCACCCAGCTCGATGTCTGCCAGCAGAGCCTTGATGGCCTCTGCACCCATACGGGCGTCAAAGTCGTCGCCAAACTCTTCCAGAGCTTCGTAGTACTGTTCATCGTTGAGCAGCTGGTTTTTCTCCAGCGTCGTCATACCCGGATCAATAACAACGTATGACTCAAAGTACAGTACTCGCTCAATATCACGCAGGGTCATATCCAATAACAGACCGATACGGGATGGCAGGGATTTCAGGAACCAGATGTGGGCAACAGGGCTGGCCAGTTCGATGTGGCCCATACGGTCACGACGAACTTTCGCCAGGGCGACTTCTACGCCACATTTTTCGCAGATAACACCACGGTGCTTCAGTCGCTTGTACTTTCCGCACAGGCACTCGTAGTCTTTAACCGGGCCAAAGATTTTGGCACAGAAAAGGCCGTCACGTTCAGGCTTGAACGTACGGTAGTTGATTGTTTCCGGCTTTTTAACTTCACCGTAAGACCAGGAACGTACCATTTCTGGGGAAGCCAGACCGATACGAATCGAGTCAAACTCTTCTGTTTGGCCCTGGGTCTTGAGTAGATTCAGTAAGTCTTTCAAGATCGCATCTCCTCGATCCATCCGGTGGCCGGGCTATGCCCAACCAGCGGATTTCACGTATTCGTTATTCGGTGTCCAGCTCAATGTCGATACCCAGAGAGCGAATCTCTTTCAACAGTACGTTGAAGGATTCGGGCATCCCGGCTTCCATTCGATGATCACCATCGACGATGTTCTTGTACATCTTGGTACGACCGGTCACATCATCAGACTTAACAGTCAGCATCTCCTGCAGAGTGTAGGCAGCACCGTAGGCTTCCAGTGCCCATACCTCCATCTCCCCGAAACGCTGACCACCGAACTGGGCCTTACCACCGAGTGGCTGCTGGGTAACCAGAGAGTAAGAACCTGTGGAACGTGCGTGCATCTTGTCATCAACCAGGTGGTTGAGCTTCAGCATGTACATGTAGCCCACAGTGACAGGACGGTCGAAGGAATCACCGGTACGTCCGTCGTGCAGTCTTACCTGACCCGTGTCGCTGAGATCTGCCAGACGCAGCAACTCCTTCACTTCAGATTCTTTGGCACCATCGAATACCGAAGTAGCCATAGGTACGCCGCCGCGCAGGTTATGGGCCAGCTCCATGACTTCTTCGTCAGTGAACTTGTCCAGTTCCTCAACACGTCCGCCACCGACTCCGTTGTAAACCTGGTCGAGGAATTCACGGATTTCAGCCACTCTCTTCTGGGACTCGATCATGCGGTTGATCTTGTGGCCCAGACCACGTGCCGCAGCACCCAGGTGAGTTTCCAGAACCTGTCCTACGTTCATCCGGGACGGCACACCCAGAGGGTTCAGCACAATATCAACCGGGTTGCCTTCTTCATCGTAGGGCATGTCTTCGACAGGCATTATGATGGAGATAACACCCTTGTTACCGTGGCGACCCGCCATCTTGTCACCCGGCTGGATACGACGTTTGATCGCCAGATAAACTTTGACTATTTTCAGCACGCCAGGCGCCATGTCGTCCCCGGTCTGCAGCTTTTTCTTCTTGTCTTCGAAACGCTCGTCGAGCTGTGCGCGACGCTCTTTCAGCTGTTCTTTCGCCAGATCCAGCTGTTCGTTCAGAGTTTCATCAGACATGGACAGACGGAACCACTGTTCGTGTTCCAGACCATTCAGGAACTCGTCCGTGATGGTGTTGCCCTTGCTCAGGCCAGGACCACGGTCAACAGGCTGACCACGCAGAGCTTCACGCAGACGGTCAAAGGTATCTTCTTCAACGATACGGAATTCTTCGTTCAAGTCCTTGCGATATTCGTCCAAAGCCGCCTTTTCGATGCCCTGGGCACGGCTGTCTTTTTCAACGCCGTCGCGGGTGAATACCTGTACGTCGATGACGGTACCCTTGACAGAAGTCGGTACACGCAGAGAAGTATCCTTAACGTCGGATGCCTTCTCACCGAAGATTGCACGCAGCAGTTTTTCTTCTGGTGTCAGCTGAGTTTCACCTTTAGGGGTTACCTTACCCACCAGAATGTCGCCAGCACCGACTTCAGCACCGACATGAACAATGCCGGCTTCATCCAGTTTGTTCAGTGCAGACTCACCGACATTAGGAATATCAGAAGTAATTTCTTCCGGTCCGAGCTTGGTATCACGAGCCACACAGGTCAGTTCCTGAATGTGAATCGTAGTGAAGCGGTCTTCCTGTACAACACGTTCGGAGATGAGGATTGAGTCCTCAAAGTTGTAACCGTTCCAGGGCATGAACGCTACGCGCATGTTCTGCCCCAGGGCCAGCTCACCCATGTCTACGGATGGACCATCAGCCAGAATATCGCCACGAGCGATGGTCTCGCCGGCACGGACCAGAGAACGCTGGTTAATGCAGGTATTCTGGTTAGAACGGGTGTACTTGGTCAGGTTGTAGATATCGACACCGGCTTCACCAGGCTGAAGTTCGTCGTTGTTGACACGAACAACAATCTTCGCTGCGTCAACAGTATCAATCACACCACCACGCTGCGCCACCACACAAACACCGGAATCAGAAGCTACGTTACGCTCCATACCGGTGCCCACCAGAGGCTTGTCGGCACGCAGGGTTGGCACGGCCTGACGTTGCATGTTCGATCCCATCAAGGCACGGTTAGCATCGTCGTGCTCGAGGAATGGAATCAGGGAGGCTGCAACGGAAACCACCTGCTTGGTTGAAACGTCCATGTACTGGACTTTTTCAGGCCCCATCAGGGTAAATTCGTTACGGTGACGAACGTTAACCAGCTCTTCAGTCAGGTTATTGCCGTCGTCCATCTTCGCAGAAGCCTGAGCGATAACGTACTCACCTTCTTCGATAGCAGACAGGTAATCGATCTCATCCGTCACTTTGCCATCCACGACCTTGCGGTATGGAGACTCCAGGAAACCGTAGTCGTTGGTACGAGCATAGGTCGCAAGAGAGTTGATCAGACCAATGTTGGGCCCTTCAGGCGTTTCGATAGGACATACACGACCGTAATGAGTCGGGTGTACGTCCCGAACTTCAAAACCGGCACGCTCACGGGTCAAGCCACCCGGGCCAAGTGCAGATACACGACGCTTGTGAGTCACCTCGGACAGTGGATTGTTCTGGTCCATAAACTGGGACAGCTGGCTGGAACCGAAGAATTCCTTGATGGCCGCTGCAACCGGTTTGGCGTTGATCAGATCCTGAGGCATGAGGCCTTCGGACTCTGCCAGGCTCAGGCGTTCCTTCACGGCACGCTCGACACGAACCAGACCGACACGGAACTGGTTTTCAGCCATTTCACCGACCGAACGAACACGACGGTTACCCAGATGGTCGATATCGTCACAGATGCCCTGACCATTACGTATGTCGACCAGTGTCTTCAGAACATCAACGATGTCAGCGTTATCCAGGACACCAGAACCGACGTCGTCTTCGCGACCCAGACGACGGTTGAATTTCATGCGACCAACTGCGGACAGGTCATAACGCTCTGCAGAGAAGAACAGGTTGCCAAACAGGGTTTCTGCTGCTTCTTGTGTCGGCGGTTCACCGGGACGCATCATGCGGTAGATTTCTACCAGAGCTTCCAGACGGTTTGTCGTGGTGTCACTGCGCAGAGTGTCAGAAATATATGAACCGCAGTCCAGCTCATTAATGTACAGGGTTTCAACCTGTTTGATTCCGGCTTCCAGCAGTTTTTCGTAAACTTCCGGAGTAATTTCAGTGTTGCAGTCAACAATGATTTCACCGGTGGCAGCATGTACAACGGTCTTGGCCAGGACCTTCCCGTAAATATACTCTACCGGAGCCTCCAGCTGTTCAATATTGGCTTTCTTCAGCTGACGGATGTGACGCGCCGTCACACGACGACCCTGTTCAACCAGAACATTGCCGTCGCCGTCTTTAATGTCAAAGCTTGCAGCTTCACCACGCAGGCGCTCAGCGGCAAACTCAGTATTGACATTTTCAGAGCCGATCTTGAAGTCTACGGTATCGAAGAAGTCATTCAGGATCTCTTCATTACTCATGCCCAGGGCACGCAGAAGAATCGTAGCAGGCAGCTTACGACGACGGTCGATACGTACGTAAAGCATGTCCTTCGGATCGAACTCGAAGTCCAGCCATGAGCCACGGTAAGGAATCACACGGGCAGAATACAGCAGTTTGCCTGAAGAGTGTGTCTTGCCACGGTCGTGGTCAAAGAATACACCAGGAGAACGATGAAGCTGAGATACGATAACACGTTCAGTACCATTGATTACAAATGTACCGTTCTCAGTCATGAGCGGAATTTCGCCCATGTAAACTTCCTGTTCCTTGATATCTTTGATTGCCTTGTTGGCAGAGTCTTTGTCATAAATGATCAGGCGCACTTTTACACGCAGAGGTACCGCGTAAGTCACACCACGAAGTTGACATTCCTTGACATCAAACGCTGGAGTACCGAGCCTGTAACTCACGTATTCCAGCGCTGCATTTCCAGAGTAACTTACGATTGGAAATACGGATTTGAATGCAGCATGAAGACCAATGTCCTCACGTGCGGTCGGCTCTCTTCCGGATTGCAGCAGCTTATGATAAGAATCAAGCTGAATCGCCAGAAGATAGGGCACATTCATGACATGCGGCAGTTTGCCGAAGTCTTTGCGGATGCGTTTTTTCTCTGTATACGAGTATGCCATCAGCGTTCCCCAGCTTGGTCACCTGGTTCTGGCTTCAGACCGTCTGGTCTGGCCATCTAGGTTTATTGAGGGCGGGTGGCCCCCTTTTGATACCCAATTAAAAAACGGTGATTTCAACCGTTACCGTTGCATGAGCTTTAGCGTCCAGAACGAAAGTCAGACTTTCATTCCGGGAATCTGATCGGGAATTATGCTCTGCCGGACTTTTGTCCGAGCTGTCAATTTCCGGTCAGGCTCCCACTCTGCCAATGACACTGCAACTTTCTCAGATTGAAGGAGATAGATCCCTGCGGTAAAACACAGTCAGCCTGAGCCTTTAACGATCTGAACTCCATCAATTAATTGAACCATCGAACGTTGCCATCCGGCATAGAACGATATAGCTCATACAACGGAAAAAGGCCGGTGCCATAAAGGCACCAGCCACCTGAGACTATTATGCAATAGGCTCTGGATATTTCAACGCTGTCGTAGAATTACTTAACTTCTACGGAAGCGCCAGCTTCTTCCAGCTGCTTCTTCAGGTCTTCAGCTTCTTCTTTGCTCACACCTTCTTTCAGAGGAGCAGGAGCGCCGTCTACAACAGCTTTAGCTTCTTTCAGACCCAGGCCAGTCGCGCCGCGAACAACCTTGATTACGTTTACTTTCTTGTCGCCAGCAGAAGTCAGAATGACGTCAAATTCAGTCTGTTCAGCAGCAGCAGCGCCAGCGTCGCTAGCAGCAGCAGGAGCAGCAGCAACTGCAGCAGCAGCAGAAACGCCGAACTTCTCTTCCATAGCTTCAACCAGCTCAACAACATCCATTACAGACATTTCAGCGATTGCATTCAGGATATCTTCTTTAGACAGAGCCATTGTATGTCTCCAAAAATCTTTTTTGGGGTAAAACCCCGGAATTCATTAAATAAGAGAGAAAAACCAGCCAGCAGGTCACTTCCACACCAAGGACTTCCTTTGCAGTGAACTTCATGCCTGCCAAAGGGCTTATGCGGCTTTTTTCTTCTCGTCGGCAACAGCTGCCATTACACGTGTAATGCTGCCTGGGAACTCGTTCAGAGTTCTTGCCAGCTTGGTCACAGGTGCAATCATCACACTCATCAGCATCGCGCGAGCCTGATCCAGAGTAGGCATCTTGGCCAGAACATCAATTTGCTCTGCACCCAGAACCTGTCCAGAGATGGACAGAGCCTTAACTTCCAGAGCATCGTTCTCTTTAGCGAAGTCCTTCATCAGACGCGCTGCCGCGCCCGGGTCTTCCTGAGAGAAGGCCAGCACAGTTGGACCAACCAGAGAGTCTTGCAGGCACTCGAAATCAGTGCCTTCAACAGCGCGCTTGGCCAAGGTGTTACGTACAACCTTCAGGTATACGTTACCTTCACGAGCCTGCTTACGCAGTTGCGTCATCTGGTCAACCGTGAGACCACGGTAGTCCGCGATTACAGCCGACAGAGCGCTTTGTGCAGCCTCGCTGACTTCGGCGACAATCGCCTTCTTGTCTTCGAGTCCTAACGCCATTGGCTTTACTCCAAATTATGAAGTTAACACCCAGCTCTTCAGCCACTGAAAAGCCGGGCAATTACAATACGGTGAAGGGTTAATAGCAAAACACTGTAACAGTCTTTTGTATTGCTCACCGTCTACGCAGGAAATTAAGCGTCGATCTTTTTGTCAGACCTCTGGCCCAACCCCGATTAAACAGGCACAGATCTTCACACCTACGATCTTTGACGACCTCCGAAAACCGGAGACCCCAAAGTCTTTCGGATACTGCAGACATGCTGCCTGCAGCTTTCCGCTATTCATTTACCAGCTCAAGGCTGTTTATCAGCTCAAGGCTGCTTTAAGCAAATCCGTGAATACTAGATATTCAGTGAGTTCATGTCGATGGTCAGTCCCGGGCCCATAGTAGAAGACAGGGTGACTTTCTTCATGTAAATACCCTTGCTGGAAGAAGGCTTCAGCTTCTTCAGTTCAGCCAGTAGTGCTTCAGCGTTCTCTTGCAGTGAACCCGCTTCAAAATCGATCTTGCCGATACCCGCGTGGATGATACCGTTCTTATCAGTACGAAAACGTACCTGACCGGCTTTAGCGTTTTTAACGGCTTCAGCAACGTTTGGAGTAACAGTACCCACTTTAGGGTTAGGCATCAGGCCACGTGGACCCAGAATCTGGCCCAGCTGACCTACAACGCGCATCGCATCGGGAGAAGCGATAACAACGTCAAAGTTCATTTCGCCAGCTTTAACCTGAGCAGCAAGATCGTCCATACCAACGATGTCAGCACCGGCTTCTTTGGCCGCTTCAGCGTTAGCACCTTGTGTAAACACAGCAACACGGACGTCTTTTCCGGTACCTGCAGGCAGAACGGTAGAACCACGAACAACCTGATCAGATTTACGAGGATCCACACCCAGGTTGACTGAAATTTCAACAGATTCCTTGAACTTGACGCTGGATACTTCTTTCAGGACGTTAGCCGCTTCTTCAAAGGAATAAGCCTTTTCAGCTACAACCTTCTCAGCAATCATTTTGGCGCGCTTGGACATCTTAGCCATTATTCCACACCCTCCACGTTGACACCCATGGAACGAGCGGAACCAGCGATGGTGCGGATTGCCGCATCTTCGTCTGCTGCAGTCAGATCAGGTTCTTTAATCCTGGCCACTTCCAGCAACTGCTCACGAGTAGCAGTACCTACTTTTTCTGTATTTGGACGACCGGAACCTTTCTTGAGCTTCAGAACTTTCTTCAGCAGAACGGATGCAGGTGGAGTCTTGGTCTCAAAAGTGAAACTACGATCGCCGTATACGGTAATGATTACCGGAATCGGCATACCAGCGTCCATCTCCTGAGTCTTGGCGTTGAACGCCTTGCAGAACTCCATGATGTTCACACCGTGCTGACCCAGAGCGGGACCAACAGGTGGTGAAGGATTAGCTTTACCTGCAGGAACCTGCAGCTTGATGTAAGCTTCGACTTTCTTAGCCATATCAACCTCAACAATGGGTCACCGCATCAACAGCGTCTACCGGTTTTCACCAGAAGTACCTGTTTCAGCTACCCGTTCCGGGCTTTCGCCCCTCAGATAAAAACCCTGCGCCATTCACACAGCACAGGGTCTTAAACTCTTATAGTGTCTGCTATCCCTAAAGACACGCTCAAGACAGATCAGACTTTTTCGACCTGAGCAAACTCGAGCTCAACCGGTGTAGAGCGACCGAAAATCATTACCGCCACATGCAGACGACTCTTCTCGTAGTTCACTTCCTCTACTACGCCGTTGAAGTCCGCAAACGGCCCATCAATAACCCGAACCATCTCACCAGGTTCGAACAACGTCTTGGGACGAGGTTTCTCAACACCTTCCTGAACACGCTGCAGTATCGCATCGGCCTCTTTTTCAGTGATAGGTGCCGGCTTATCCGCGGTACCACCAATAAAGCCCATCACTCGAGGAGTATCTTTAATAAGATGCCAACTATCTTCATTCATTTCCATCTGGACTAATACATATCCAGGGAAGAATTTACGCTCACTTTTGCGCTTCTGGCCGTTCCTGATTTCAACCACTTCCTCGGTAGGCACCAAAATCTCACCAAAGAGATCCTCCATACCATGAAGTTTTACGCGCTCAATCAGCGAACGCATCACCTGCTTCTCATAGCCGGAGTAGGCATGAACCACATACCAACGTTTCGCCATTATTTATCCCTATCCAATCAGGCTACTGATGATCCAGCCTAGCAGAGAATCAAGCGCCCATAAAATGAGCCCCATAATAACAACCACCGCCACAACAATCAGCGTGGTCTGAACAGTTTCCTGACGAGTCGGCCAGACTACTTTTCGAATCTCAACCTTTGCTTCTTTGACCAATGTCCAAAAAGCATCACCCTTTACGGTTTGAAGCGCAATAAACCCGGCCACTACAGCCAGAGCCACCAACGCCAACGCTCTATAGAGAACAGAATACTCACCAAAGTACACATTCCCGCCAACACCAGCAACTAACAGAACCGCCACCAGAGCCCACATGAGCCCGTCCAGTCGTCCTTTAGATGCTACTTCAGGTTTTCCACTCATTGGTTGACTATCTCTACTCGGATAAGCTTTGTCAGAACAAAACGCTGACATAAAATAGAAATGGCAGGCCAGGAGGGAATCGAACCCCCAACCCCCGGTTTTGGAGACCGGTGCTCTACCAATTGAACTACTGGCCTGTATCTTTGAGCAGTCTTGTTATACCCACCCCGATACAAGGACCGATCAATTATAATCGACCCCAATCAAGCTGAAAAGTCTTATTCTTTTTTAAACCTCTTTTAACAGAGGCCAGAAACAGGAGTAAACTACCGTATTTCTATCATATGGAGCTCTTGAGCAGATTTGAACTGCCGACCTCACCCTTACCAAGGGTGCGCTCTACCAACTGAGCTACAAGAGCACTTAAATCAGAATCAATGGAGCGGGTAGCGGGGATCGAACCCGCATCATCAGCTTGGAAGGCTGAGGTTCTACCATTGAACTATACCCGCGAAGCAGGACCACATCATGCAGTATGCCCACTTATCAAGCCAACTTACAACAAAAGAAGACCTGGCAATCTGGTGGTGGGGGCTGGATTCGAACCAGCGAAGCTTTCGCGTCAGATTTACAGTCTGATCCCTTTGGCCGCTCGGGAACCCCACCAAGTGCTGCGCTATTTTATTCAGGAGCTTTTCAATGTCAAGTTTGTTTCCCTGCAAACGATACAGAAAGCCTGCTTTATTTAACCGCCCCGAAGCGCAGGCGTATATTAGTGAATCGAATCATCGGATGCAACGCTTTTGCAGTTTTTTTCCAGCATTTTCAGATCATTGTATTCGTCGGCCTGTCTCTCCCAAAAACCAGCACTTAACTTTTTTGCTTCTGAATCCGTCATCTCCAGCCAGAAAGTTTCAGGCTCACGGGGCAACTTTTTAATAGCGGGTTCATAACCCGCTTCTTGTACACGACGACTGACTTCATTTGCCGAAACCTCTTTACTGAATAACCCCAGAGATATGCCATTGGCCAGTTCTCCCTGTGTAATCACAAAACTGTCTATCCCCTGCCCCTGCAATTCTCTTAACAATCTTATTGCCGCCTGACGATTACTTCGGGGCGGAATATGCACCCAGTAGTCTGCAAGCATTACCTCATTGTCAGAGCGTTCTCTACTCGAAACACCCACTGAAAAGAGTTTTTGCTGCAGACTGTCTGCTTTTGCTGAGGATTCAAAAGGTCCCACTACAAGACACTGAGCTTCAGCGATTCCCTTGGTTTCTTTTTTCTTCAGTGTTTGCTCAGGAAGTGTTGACGCCATTTCAGAGAGCAGCATCAATCTTTTACCTGCCTGTACAGGCACTTCGGTGTCGACTTTTATTGCCCGATAAGGCTTATGAGACTGGTGATAATAGCCCCAAACAAAGTAGCCGACATTGGACAAGAGAAGTATTAGAACGATCCAGCGCATACTAAAAACCGAATTTTGAAAGTTACACCCTATAAAGAACCTCTTTAAAAAGTATGACTTCCCGTTAATTGTTAATCAGAGTGATCAATTAACATTATTGTCTTTCAGAGGCAATCGAGAGTCCATCCAAAACCAGCTCTTCAATCAGAACCTGCTCTATTTCTTCCTTTATATAGGCTTGCAACAAAGAGGCATCACCTCCGGTTAAAAACAAACGGGCTCCCGGCCATTTGAGACAAGTCTCATTAATGAGAGATACTGCCATGGCCAGAACACCATGATTAATGCATTCTGAAGTGACAGTACCCAGTGCCGTCGCCTCTGCAGGATGCTCAATGTTGTCGAGATTGGCTGTATTGACCGCCAGAGCTTTCTTCATCAGACGGATACCCGGAACAATGAAGCCCCCCTGATGATCTCCCTGACCATCAATTACATCCACTGTAATAGCTGTACCACAACTAACAACGACTTTGGTGTCGTCGAGTGGATGAGCATGTGCCGCTAGCATGGCCAGCCAACGATCTACACCCAACCTCTCTACTTCTTTATAGATAACCGTGAGACCAGCAAAGGTTTTTTGGGTTTTGGCAATAAATGGCTCTATGCCGGTAGCTTCTGACAATATGCGCAACAACTGACCTAATCTTGCGTTTCCAGAGACTGTCGAAATAGCAATGGAATGAAGAGTACCCCATTGTTCCAGCAGCAGAGACAAGATAATCTGCCAGTCAGCATCATTATTAATGAAGCCTGACTGAACGGCAGCTCTACCCGCCATCAGACGCCATTTGAGCCGCGTATTTCCTGCATCCAGCTGCAGCTGACTACCCGTGAGTTTGTTCATGACTGACGTAATGACACTTCACCACCATTAAACACATGAAGACCAGAAGCTGTCTCAAGCAGCAGTCCACCCTGATCATCCACTCCCATGTAACGCCCTGTTACGGATCGGGTAGAAGCCATTATTGTAACTTCCCTGCCATGAAAGGCATCGTATTCATACCATTGTTCCCTGTACAGTTTAAAGCCACCTTGTCCGAACCCATCGAGTAAATGTGTCAGAGTATTGATCAACTGACCTGCGACCGCGTTTCGACTCACCGCTCTGCCACACACCCGGAAAAGGTCGATAGCAGGCTGACCCACTGACGCCAACTGCTCATCACTTAAACGGACATTAATGCCTATCCCAATCACCACTTCACACTCTCCCGTGGGATCTCCATGAACTTCCAGTAACACACCGCAGAGTTTTTTACCCTGCCAAAGAACGTCATTGGGCCATTTAAGCTTTAACTCTCTGGCTCCCAGTGTTTCCAATGCTTTCGCAACACCCAGACCGACCGCAAGACTGAGCCCTTCCAGCGAAGCCGTTCCCTCACCGCTCTGCCACAAGGCTGATAAACACACTGTTGAACCAAAAGGACTGCTCCATACACGACCCCGTCGCCCCCGCCCTTTTAACTGATGCTCAGCCAGACAAAAACGGATGACCCCTTCGGAAACCGGTCCAAGGGCACGAACCAGATCATTGGTTGACTTTGTAATAACGCAGGTATGAACTTCAGATTTATTACGAACGTCAGGATCTATAAAGCTTTCAATCTTTTTGTGATCAAGAAGCTCAACACCACCGCCGAGGCGGTAACCCTTACCTCGCACAGAATCCAGTGCCAGGCCAAGCTCTTCAACCGCTTTCAGTTTTTTCCAGACAGCTGCCCGGCTAATCCCAAGATGCTCACCCAGTTCTTCACCGGAATGGAATTGTCCATCTGCCAACAAGCCCAGTAATTTATCCATCAACCACTCCCAACAACTGAGAGCAAATAATATGCGCTTCATTCCAGCTGCTCAAATCATTCAGACATTCAGTCTGATTCAGCAGATGCCAGAAGAAGCGGTTACAAGAGGCGTTACAGAAGTGCATAATGCTTCGCTGCGTACAACCTTCTTAAGTCACATTGTTCACAGCGGTTCTTCAAGGAACGATATTGCAGTGGGTCTTTTAGTTTTCTTTCACCCGGACCGAGCTTATACTCAACCTCAAGCGATCAGTCCGGATGCTCTCTTTTGCAACTCTGCGTGAGAGAGAGGTTTTTCATCCAAGATACTGAAAGTACTGAAAGCGCTCCTGTCATGAAGAAGTCTCAACTCTCTATCTTCACTGTTTTTTGTCATAGCCACGCCGGCTCCGGAAACTTTCCGAATGATTCAAAGCCGGAACTCTGGAGGAAGGTAATGAACTTTGGAAAGGGTCTGACTATCGCAAGTCTGCTTATCTCTCTGCCATTAAACCTTACAAAAGCTCAATCAGGCTTTAATCAGCGAGCACAAATACCTCCTCAATTATTCTATGAAATTAACACAGATCCGAACCAGCCACAGGCAATACCCACTTCAACGCCCACTGTCGCACAGCCAGCACCTTGTGGACCCCACAGTGCTTTGAGTATTGCATGGAATAAAAACAGTACGCTCATGGCTGTGGGAGTCGGTTCCGGCGCTATTCGCTGCGGCCTTGCAGGATCCTTGCAAATCTTTAATGTGAGTTCAGGGATCCCCAGACTTCTGCGTACCATACACGCAACAAACTGGATAGAAAGCGTTACTTTCAGCCCCGACGGCACTCAGCTTGTAACGGGAGGGGATGATAATACGGTCAATGTTTATGAAGGGGTGAGCCCGTTCAACCACCTGCAAACCCTGACCGAAGCGGGAAGCGATGTAAATACTGTTGCCTTTAACTCCAACGGCACCCTGCTGGCAGCCGGGGGGGAAGATTCAGAGGTCAGGCTTTATATTAAAAACGTGAGAAATCTGTTCACCCTCGTGAAAACCCTGTCCGATGCAAGAGGCCATATAAAAGGCGTTGACTTCCACCCCATCAACGGCCAGCTGGCAGTCGCTGAGCAACGCAGCAGGTTAAGAATTTATAGCGGGATCAGCCCGTATAACCGCCTGGAAAACTTGTTCGTTTCAGGCAGCTTTTTATTGAATGTTGCCTACAACTCCGACGGCACCCTGCTGGCATGTGCGGATACTAGAAAAACAGTCAGGCTTTATAATGGGACGAATCCGGACGAAAACAGCCCTCTGCAAACCCTCGTGTTACCGCAACGGATAGAAAGCATTGTCTTCAACCAAGAAGGTACCCAGCTGCTAATTGGTTATGTAAATGGAGGCGTCGATGTTTATGGGGAACTCAAGTCGTCACCCCGCGTGACAATTATTCCGATAGCAATGCCATCATCGCCAGCATACGCCCTTGCATTCAGCCCTGACGGCAAATGGCTGTCAATTGGTAGATTTGATCGTGCCCTGATGTATAGGGTCGATGGTGTAAGATTACCTACAGCTCAAGCCAGCACAACTGAAGCGATTACAACAGCAGTCGCTGCAACAGCGGTCAATACAACAGCAGTCAATACAACAGCAGTCAATACAACAGCAGTTAATACAACAGACGCCAGTACCGGAACCACCACAGAAATAGATAATTCTTCGACGCTTAAAGCCCTTTCGCTAATCGTACTATTAACAGCAGTTCTCCAGGACATCGTACTGCAATGACATTTCCGGAAAACTATCTGGCCAATTCAGACACGGTCATGGATGATCTTTTGGGTTGATCCGACCTTCCAGAAAACAAATAACAGACTCATGTTATTAAGCCTGCCCACGGCTGCTCATGTGATTTTCCTTGTCTTGCCCGACGAGCTTTGCATACACTGGCACCCTGGAAGAACAAGCAGGAATGTTTGTCATGAGTATTTTCAAATCCCACATTGTCCAAATGGGAGCTTATACCCCACCTCTGGAAGGCCGGGACTCTCATGACCACCTGCTGCTGGACTTTAATGAGCGAACCCTGCCAGTTTGTCCTTCAGTAAAACAGGCGATGATTACCAACGGCTCCGACCAGGGTATTGACCTGATCATCCGCTCAGCCTGCCATCAAGGTGAAGAAGCCATCATTCCCGACCCCTCATTCGCCATGTATCACCAGCTGGCCAAGGCAGAAAACCTCAACATATTTTCACCGTTTTTTGTCATGGCCACGCTGGCTCTGGGAACTATCTGAGTCATTCAAAGCCGAAATTCTGGAGGAAAATAATGAACTTTGGAAAAGGTCTGGCTATTGCAAGTCTGATTATGTCTCTGCCAGGAAGCCTTACACAGGCTCAAATGTTAGGCTCGAATCAGCGAGCACAAATACCTCCTCAATTATTCTATAAAATTGCTATAGATCCGGACCAGCCACAGGCAATACCTACTTCAACGCCCACTGCCACCCCGCCAGCACGTTGTGGACCTCACTGGGCTTTCAGTATTGCATGGAATAAAAACAGTACGCTCATGGCTGCGGGAGTGGGTTCCGGCAATAGGGTCTGCGGTCGTACAGGAGACCTGCGAATCTTTGATATGAGTTCAGGAATCCCCAGACTTCTTCGTACCATACACGCAACAGAATGGGTAGAAAGCGTTGCTTTCAGCCCCGACGGCACTCGGCTTGTAACCGGAGGGTATGATGATACGGTCAATGTTTTTGAAGGGGTGAGTCCGTTCAACCACCTGCAAACCCTGACAGGGGGAAGGGAAATAGAAACTGTTGCCATTAACTCCAACGGCACCCTGCTGGCAGCTGGGGGGACTGATGCAGAAGTCAGGCTTTATCTTAAAAACAGGAGAAACCTGTTCACCCACGTGAAAACCCTGACCGATGCAAGCAGCGATATAGAAGGCGTTGACTTCCACCCCATCAACGGCCAACTGGCAGTCGGCGAGCGAAGCCATAGAGTAAGAATTTACAGCGGGATCAGCCCGTATAACCGCCTGAAAGAGTTGTTCGTTTCACGCGGCCAGGTATTGGCTGTTGCCTACAATCCCAATGGCACCGTGCTGGCAACTGCGGATGATAAAAAAAAGATCAGGCTTTATAATGGGACGGATCCGGACGACAACAATCCCCTGCAAACCCTTTCGGTAGCGGCACAGATATTGAGCATTGCCTTCAACCGAAAAGGTACCCAGCTGCTAGTTGGGTATAGAAATGGAAGGGTCCATATTTTTGAGGGAATCGGATCCTTAGCCCTCTTGGACACTCTGCCGTTCGTAGCGCCACCGTCGCCACAATACGCCCTTGCATTCAGCCCCGACGGCAAATGGCTGTCAACCGGTAGAGATGGAGATATCTTGATGTTTAGGGTCGATGGTGTAAGAGCACCTACACCTACAACTCCAGCCAGCTCAACTGAAGCGATTACAACAGCAATCGCTGCAACAACAGTCAATATGACAGCAGTCAATATGACAGCAGTCAATACAACAGACGCCAGTACTGGAACCAGCACAAAAATGGATAATTCTTCGACGCTTAAAGCCCTTTCCCTAATCACTCTATTAACAGCAGTTCTTCATAGCATCGTAATGCAATGATATTTTCGGAAAACTATCTGGCCAATTCAGACTCATGAGAGAACTGAATAGGCCAAATGGCTCTCCGAATTCTGTACTTTTTTAATGACTTATCACCCCGCTCCTGCAATACCGATCTTATACACCTTGATCTATCCATCATGTCCTCCGGAAAGTGGACCCGGTTTGGTGCCGGTGGCAATCTATCGCTACCAGAGTGGCAGTCACCGCAGAGGTTCGTTCATCAGGTATTACAACAATGCCTTTTACAGCATCGTCACACACTACAGTCAGCTCGGGATTCAGGCGGGCTGGCAGCCATAATTGGAGTGTTCCAACCTAAACATGAGAATTATTACTATTTGTATTTGCGAGGTGGTGTGCAATTGATACGGATCAACAGATTACCGGTGAAAAGTTCTGATGAACAGCACTGGATCCAGGAGGCTGTCCGAGAATGGACTGCCCTACTGCGGTTGTTGAAAAACAGAGTTCTGGAGAAAGGTAATGAACATTGAGATGATTCTGGCAACTGCTAGCTTGGCTATCTTTCTGGCATTAAGCTGTTTACAAGCGCAGGTCCAAAAGCCTCAATTAATCCATGAAATTGATGTAGATCCAAACCAGTTACCGCCCCCCCTGTCAAAACATTGCCCGCCCCACAGAGTTTTAAGTATTTCATGGGATAAAGATAATAGGCTCATGGCAGTAGGAATTGGCTCCGGCGGAGGCGGATGCTCTTTTTCAGGCGCTGTACAATTTTTTGATATAACTGACCGGGGAGAACCCAGACTCCTGAAAACCCTGCACTTGACAGACTGGGCAGGAAGCGTTGCCTTCAACCCCAAACGGACTGAACTGGCAATCGGCGGGCATGATAAAAAGATCTACATCATAAATGGTACAAGCCCTTTCAACGTTCTGAAGATCCTGCCCGAAGCAACAGACAAAATACAGTCTGTTACTTTCAACCCCAATGGCACCCAACTGGCAGCCGGGGGATATGATACAGAGGTCAGGCTTTATAACGTGACAAATAGGTTCAGACTTATGAAAGTGCTGTCCGAATCGAGAGGCCGAATAACAGATATTGACTACCATCCCAGCCTTGCCGAGCTGGCCGTTTCGTCGGAAGATCACAGACTAAGAAAATACAGCGGGATACCCCCATTTACCCTGAAACAAGAGTTGAACGATTTAAATACCGAGTTACAGGCCGTTGCATACAACCCCGACGGAACCCAGCTGACTATTGGAGGCAATCGTACATTTGTCATGATTTATGATTTATTGCAGCAGCACTTCTACTCATACTCGTTTTCCGTGCCAGACTCGGTAACGAGCATTTCTTACAACAAAAGCGGTATCGAGATGGCCATTGGGTTTCTGAACGGAGAGATCATGGTTTATAAAAAAGAGGAGGATATTCCAACTCCCATCAACATTTACAGCCTTTACGGAGGATCAACAAGAATGATATACAGCCCTGATGGAAAATTGCTGGCAACCTGGGGGAGTGATGACAAGATCATGATGTATCAGATCGTGTCAAGAACGGTTACAGGAGCAGTTACCAAAACAGTTACCGAAGCAGTTACCACAACAGTTACCGAAGCAGGCTCAGAAGTCAGCACTGAGTCTGGCACTGAATTAAAAAATGCTTCGACTCTTGTAGCCCTTACTTTTGCTGCCTCATTAACTGCTGCTCTCGAAGGCATCATATTCCGATGATGATGCAGCAGCTATAGCCAAACGGTTTAAGGAAATGGCCAGAGTTTGCTTATTGCTTCGCAAAAGGATGGGGAACCTCGCGCTTTAAGTTGGCTTGTCTGCCACGCTCTGCATATACTTGCGCTGCTAATCAGGACTACAAGAGCAAGCAGGCACGTTGATCATGAGTATTTTTAAATCCCACATTGCCCAAATAGGAGCTTATACCCCACCTCTGGAAGGCCGGGATCCTCATGACCACCTGCTGCTGGACTTTAATGAGCGTACCCTGCCAGTCTGCCCTTCAGTAAAACAGGCGTTGATTGATTTCATTCAGGATGATCGTCTGCAGTGCTACCCATCCTACGGGAACATTGCTTCAAAGATTGCCAGATACTGCAATGTTGATGCCGCACAGGTGATGATCACCAACGGCTCCGATCAGGGTATTGATCTAATCATCCGCTCAGCTTGCAGTGAAGGTGAAGAAGCCATTATTCCCGGCCCCTCATTCGCCATGTATCAACAGGTCGCCAAGGTAGAAAACCTTAAAATCATTGAGCCTTCGTATTCTGTAGATCAAGGCTTTCCCAAGCAGGCCGTGCTTGATGCCATTTCCGACAAAACCCGGCTTATAGTGATGGCCAATCCCAACAACCCAACGGGTACTGGTGTGGCCAGAGAAGATATTCTTGAAATTGCAGCCGCAGCACCCAGAGCCGCCATTCTTGTGGATGAATGTTATTTTGAATACACACAGGAAACGGTAGCAGATGTCGTTGAGCAGTACCCCAACCTGCTGATTTCCCGCACCTTCTCAAAAACCTGGGGATTGCCTTCTGTTCGTCTCGGTTATGTCATCAGTAATAGCGGGAATATACGAGCACTGCTGAATGTTCGCGGCCCTTACGACGTTAATCAGCTGGCGGTGGTTGCAATTGATGCAGCACTTTCCAACCCGGGCTACACCGAACTGTATGTTAAAGAAGTGATGGAGGTCTCCAAACCCATGTTTGAAGATTTTCTGAACAGGAAAGGGATTGATTACTGGCCCAGTGTCGCCAACTTTATCTGGACATTCCCAAATAATCCGGATGAGATCGAAAAACACCTCAGGGCTCACCATATTCTGGTTCGACCGAAGGCCGATGAAAGTGGCAGAGTCGGCTTAAGAATTAATCTGGGCAATGAGGCTCAGACTGAGTTTCTTATCCGAACCTTGTCGCTGATTCTCTGATTATTTAACACCAATTACTGGTCTCCCCAAATGCCGGGGAGGCTGATAGTCTCTCGGTAATTTATAGTTTTGCCACTCAAAACTGGGGTTGAACACTTTCAAACTATCAAACTTACCCCTCATTGAGGGTGATTCGTTTATATAGATCGCTCTTAATTCTTCAGAACTCCAGCCCCTGACATCGGACAACTTCTGCAACTCAGTAAATCGCTCAAAACTGATATCAGGACCTTCTCCATCTTCAGACATGAACGTGTCTTTAATAGCAGCAAAATCCACCCTGTAGGTCATCGGTTTAGCGCCATAAAAGTGGAATGTTGTATAGGGTATGCCACGTTGATCAGCGGCCTTTTCAACAGAATCCAACATGCCCTGCACGTCGTCTACCATAACGACGTGCTGTGCCGGGTGCCCGGATGTGTCGAGGTAGTGATGCAAGCCCTGACCCTTGGTTTTCAGTGGCCCCGTTTGGACTTTGATCGTGATTGCATCATCAAACAGATGTCTGTCGAGTTGCGTTTTTTCAAGTTTTTCTCTCAAAGAGTCTTCTTCATTGGCGGTAAGCAGGATAATTTTGGCATTACCCGGACCCGCCTTTGTTCGAATGTCCTGAATGATTTTGGCCGTATCAGGATTGACCATACGCCTCTCCTGACGACCACCAGCCACTATATCTTTGGCGATGAGCGTTTCATCCAAATCAAAGCAGACCACAACAGGTTCGCCAGGCTTGATGTGCGCCAGCACTTCCCCAATGTTTTCTGATTTCTCCAATCTTTTTGACTCGCGAACCAGCACAGGTTCTGGTATGACCTGCACTGCTTCCGGTGCTTTGGCTTCAACTACTGCCCCCTGCACATCTTGCCCCCAGGTTATGACCTGACGACCACGATCCATCAGGTTCAGCTTGATATCGTCTTTGACTTCTCTAGCCCTCCCCCTGAGAGCACGATTTTGTATTTTCCAGTCATCACCCGGGAATGCCCGTTTCAAGTTTCTTTCGATCTCTTCAGCTCTAAGACCTAAATCGCGTCGTATCTCAGCCAGTTCCTGCGAGGCAAGGTTTATATCTCTGGCAGCACGATCAGAAAGCCTTAACACCTCAACCATCAATGCTTTCATTTCATTGGGTCTGGATACTTTCGCTTGGTCCATTCTCATCTGCAGAGAACTCATCTGGCTGCGCTTCAGGTTCAACCCTCCCCAGAGGAAATCCCAACCCGCTTCAGAGAAACATCTGGATAGATTCGCTTCTACCTCCACCGGACTCAATTGGAGTTCAGGTCGAATCTGTACCAGTTCCTGAGCAGCCTGCTTTCGACTTTGTGATGCAGCTGGAGATAACTTCCATAAGTCATCCATTAGTTGTTTCATTGCAGCCGGTTTACTAATCGGTTGAGCATTGATCACCTGTTGCTCAGCCCTGTCGATATTAGCCTTTACGTTCATATCTACATCAGGACCACAGAACTCATCCCACTCCCGCTCTGTCGGAAACGCAGCATTAAAGTTGGTTTCCTGAACATCTTTCATCGCCTGATCAATCTGTGTATCGCTGTTTCTGAGTTGTTGAAACGTTTCATAAGCCGTTCGACGTGTACTTCTTTGCTCAGCGGTCAGACGCCCCAGATTCTTGATCAGATAGCGACACCAGTCTTGCCCTTTGTTTGGATCGAAGACGTCAAAACGTTGCTTCAAAGGCTCGACTTCACTGGGTCTTTTGAGCTGATAGGTCCCATCCCACAGCGAAGACCATAGCTCACGCCCGGGAGCTTTTTCCAACCCTTTGATAATTTCATCTCTGGCAGGTGCTCCGTTCACATTTGTGGATAACCAGTCAGCGGCCTCTTCAATACTTTTCTGGCATTGTTCAGGCACTCTTTCCAGATGCTCAAAGACCCCGATCAGATGGCCATAATTTCGATCATTAGCCAGACAGAGGTTAGTGCTGTCAATCTCCCTGTCATAGTGCTCATCACTCAAAAACTCTGGGGAGTACGCCTGGACGGAGACATTGTTGAAGTACGCCCTGGCTTCATCCGTCGGTGTGCCATCGGGATTGAGTACAGGAAACATCTGCCTGTTTTGCGCATCCACTACGATAAATCGCCCGGATGACTTCAGTCTTTGCACAAAGGTATAGTGGCCTGCACCACCACTGGTACCCGATTTAAGGACAACGTATCGGTCACTATCAAAAGCCTCGGCTAATGGTCTTTTGGCCGCATCTGGCTGTCTTTGCTGACCCTTTTTGATGGCTTCGAAAAATTCACCCACACGATTCTGAAACTCATGGTGATGCTGCTTTTCCTCAAGACCATCAACCTGAACCCAACCCACAATAGGTGTCGTCTGACTGGCATCAAAAGCAAGCTCTATCGGCGTTGAAATGCCATGAACCTGGTTATAACCCCTGCCTCTGGCAAAGTGCTCCAGAGAGTTGGCAAAGCCCTGACAGTTTGAGTTACCCGCAGCCTGTCTTTTATACAGTTCAGACACAACGCTGTTAAGCAGTTCAAATTCAACTTCTTCATCGGCTGAAATCAGCGTCTGCTTATGGGGTGTCAGTCTATCCAGCTCGGCAAGGTGACCTGCTCTTTCACCGCCAAAACTTCTTTCGGTTATCTGCCGTTTGGCTTCATCCTTATCAATCCGTCCGAACTGGTATTCAAGTTTAATTCTGGAACAGTTATGAGCCCGATCCATATCTTCCTTGATCAGGTCAAATGTTTCTGCGTCCATATTCTGTTGCATCTCATTTAGCAACTGTCGATGCTGTTCTTCCAGATCACTTTCAGCATTCTCAAAGGAGCCTGCATTAACCGGATGCTGATTAAACTGCTCACTAACAAGCCGGTCGGGTTGCTGGCGGGATGGCTGCAGACTATCCCACCGGGCCTTCATAGTCAGGAATTGTTGTTGAGTGTCGTCCATTCCCGACAATGGCCATGAAGCCTGCTCTAATGGCATAGCGATCGCAGCAGAAGCTACGGACGGTTTTTCCGGAATGGCAGGAGGTGTCATTGCTGTCTGCTGAGCTGCCTGCTCAGCGACAGAGGCTCCTTCCATTGATGGAACCCCGGTTTTGGCCGTTACCACAATTAACCCGGAAAACTCACGGATGTACTCCTGCCGAAGAGGACTTCTATTCAGAACTCCACGTGCCAGCTCTTCATCGGTATTTAAAAGATCAACAGCCACCGCAAGGTCTGCATCTTTTACATCCGGGTTGAATGCCTGAGCTTTTTTAAAGGCTTCAAGCTGTTCCGCTGTCGCTGTTACCGGTTGCTGAGGGCCAACAAAGTCATCGCTCACATCGCTCAATGAGCTCTGGCACGTTTGCCAATCTTCATCATCCGACTCGTTGCTGTCGTCAGTAGATTCCGAAGACTCCCTCAAGAACTGCAGGAAGTCCCCAGGATTGGTAAACACAGGTATAAAGTCATCGATGCCGTCAGCGGATTCTGAAGACTTCCTAAGGTACAGCAGAAAGTCTTCACGATTGGTAAACACAGGTGCAGAGTCAACGTCATCTGTGGCAAAAGCTCCGTACATTAACTTGCCTTCCTGAACCAAACGCCCCAGTTCGTTGAGTTGAGGATCATCAAACTGCATATTATCCAGACAGGCGTTGACCATTTCATCGGTCATCACTTTATCCCGATAAGCCTGTTTCATGTCCTGAACGGTCAAACCGTATTGTCTGTCTCCGATAATCGCTACAAATAACTGGCAGGCTTCGTCGATCAGCTTCTCTTTTAATTTCGGTGGCGTGTTTGGAGATAATCGTTGAGGCTGCTTGACATTATCAAGTGCATGACTAAAGCCGGCTTGCTTCCGATCCTGTCTGGTATGTTGAACGCCTCTGGGTGGGTTTGCCTTGAAATAATCAATAGCACGATCCATCATGCCAAAATGCAGGTCCAGATCACCCGTATGCGGTGAGGTGAAGACTCTTTTACCTGATGCATTTGCTCTTGCATGGGGCAAGGCTACGTCATAAGGTTTCTCTTCATCAGGAGCCCGGTGCCTTGCACATTGAATCCGGATATCCACTTTCTCGGATTCCATAAAGTCCCTTAAATGGGCTTCCCAGTCACCCCCGTCTCTGCTTTTAGTGGTCAAACAGAACATTGTTATCAGGTTTTCAACTGCTGCCTGTATTTCATATTCTGGCGCTTTGTTCAAGAGTAACTGAACCAACTCAACCTCAGCCTCATGCAGTACCGTCAGGCTGGCCTGATTTACGGCTACAAACTCATCATTCCACTCACTGGCTTTTCTTGGCGTGGCCGGATTTGTGATTGACACATCTCTTTTGAACAGCGGGGTTGCAGTCCCGGTGGCCGTTTGTACTATACGACTAACACCCTGCAACTCCGGCTTATCCATGAGTTCGTTCTCTCGCTCGTAATAAATTTTTACGGAGCGACAAAAAGCAGTGTATTTATCAGACGGCCCCCGAACCCAACCGACTTTTTCCGATGACAATTGCCCCCTATCAAGGATGGGGTAATGGCCTGCAGCGTCTTTACGGGATTGAAAGAAACTCAGAAATGATTGAGGAGAAAACGGAACCACTATGACCTCCTGGATTCAGCAAAGCACTCCCAAAAGATTAGCAAGCAGTGGTTACGTCATATACTCGACAGGTCAGAAGGAGTCAGCCAGACGACTGACTCCCAGCGTTTATTTTCAGGCAGTTTCTTCCAGTTCGCGAACATCCTGAGTCATCCGCATGGGACAGAAATCAGGTCCGCACATGGAGCAGAACTCTGACTCCTTCGCACCTTCCTGAGGTAATGTCTCATCGTGATAGGCTTTTGCCGTATCGGGGTCCAGAGCCAGGTTAAACTGATCCAGCCAGCGGAATTCAAAGCGCGCCTTGGACAAAGCATTATCACGAATCTGGGCACCGGGATGACCTTTGGCCAAATCAGCAGCATGAGCGGCAATTTTATAGGCAATCAGACCTGCTTTTACATCATCTCTATCAGGCAGACCGAGATGCTCTTTGGGTGTGACATAACAAAGCATCGCACAGCCATACCAGCCGATCATGGCAGCTCCGATACCTGAAGTAATGTGGTCATAGCCCGGTGCCACATCAGTCGTCAGAGGCCCAAGGGTATAGAAAGGCGCTTCATGACAGTGCTCCAGTTGCATCTCCATGTTTTCCTTAATGAGGTGCATGGGCACATGGCCCGGTCCCTCAATCATGACCTGAACATCGTATTCCCAGGCAATCTTTGTCAGTTCCCCAAGGGTTTTCAGTTCGCCAAATTGCGCTTCATCGTTGGCATCGGCGATACAACCAGGTCGCAAACCATCACCCAGAGACAGGCTGATATCGTACGCCTGACAGATCTGACACAGCTCACGGAAATTGTCGTAAAGGAAATTCTCGGCATCATGCATCTCTGCCCACTGCCCCAGAATGCCTCCCCCCCCCGGGAAACAATACCTGTCACCCGGTTTCTGGTTTTAGCGACATGTTCCCTGAGGACACCGGCATGGATCGTCATGTAATCCACGCCCTGTTCTGCCTGCTCGATGATGGTGTCCTTCATGACTTCCCAGTTCAGGTCTTTCACCTTGCCTTTGACCTTTTCCAGAGCCTGATAGATAGGCACCGTACCGATAGGCACTGGCGAGTTCCTGATAATCCACTCACGGGTTTCATGGATGTTCTTGCCTGTGGATAAGTCCATCACCGTATCGCCACCCCAGCGAACAGACCAGAGCATCTTTTCAACTTCTTCTTCAATGGAAGAGGTCACCGCAGAGTTACCAATATTGGCATTGATCTTCACCAAAAAGTTACGCCCGATAATCATGGGCTCGGACTCAGGGTGATTAA
>NZ_JAHHPQ010000204.1:0-2719 GCF_024606245.1 Endozoicomonas sp. SESOKO2 | reverse complement strand
CCGGGTATCAGGAAAGTGCCAATACCTTGCTGGCAACCTCGATCCATTATTTCAATCTGGCTTCCCGGCAGATAGCCGATGGTGACCCTGAGAGAGGACAAGATAACCTTATAAAGGCACTTGAGTCTGTGGAATCCGCACTGGAGAAATATCCCGAGACTGCAAGCGCTTGCTCGCAAAAAGCGCACTGCCTCAGAATGATGAATTACAAAGAAGAAGAGTGGGAGGAATGGTTCAAAAAAGCCAACGTTCTTGACCCAGGCCGGGTAGACAGGTTTAAAGCTTACGACGACTGGCGAATCATCGAAGCTTCTGCTGTTGAGAAGGTAAAAAATCAGGCACTGCGAACATAAGCGCCTGCGGCGAAAATAAGAGTCTGACCAATGAGCCAGAACTGTTTCATTCCAAAGGGCCAGGTAATTAAGGCACTTCCATGAACTTCTTTGTCCGTTTGCTGTCTCAAGAGCATAAAGAGGGGTTACTTTGCCATGAGTTTCGGATTACCACCAGCCTATGGTTCAACATCGCAACCGTCACAAAACCACTTGCCTGATGCTCATCAGGACGGAAAGCCTACATCTGATTTAAACCCGAATGCGCTTCCGTTTGTTCCTCGTGGTTCGAGGAGCGATCAGTCTTCTGACACGCTCCCAACTATTCGCCGTCGGCGAACCACTACCCACAGGGCACCTTCTTCTCAGAGGTGGCACCGGTCAACCAGAAAGAAATCGCCTGAAGCGGCTGAAAAAAAAATCCATGAAGCATACAAAGCACTGAAAAACCAACAATTTACCCATGCAGAAGACAAATTCCAGGCTACCTTGCAAGAATATCGGGGCCAACTCAGCGAGGCCGACTACCAAAGCTCAGTCATAGGACTGGCAAGATCGCTGAATGAGCAAAACCGGGAAAAGCAAAAAAAAGCCTTTTATCGTCTGGAACAACTTCGATTGAGAGGATCATTGACTCCATTAGGGGCTTCCACAACTCCTAACCTTGACGTGACCCTGAGCCGCTGTGAACAAGCACTTGGATTGCTTTCGGATGCTGAAACACGACTGATAAGACTGAGAAATAAAACAGCCGATGCTGATGAAGAGATCCTTTGCCAGAAATCTCACAATTTTGACGCTGATATTACCAATGCCCGACTTTGGAAGTTGATGGGAAAACACCAGATGAGTGAAACACTGATGGTGAACATGAAAACAGAGCTGACCAGAAAGCTACTATCGAATCCAAGCACTGCTACTGCAGAAACCCTCTATAAACAACTCCGTATCGTAACTCTTGCCCTGGTGCGACTCTTGCAGGAGAGAAGCCTGTATGAATGGGCTGAAGACCTGCTGCTGGACATGATTGGCAAGCAATCCAATGACAGCGAGGAGATCCTTTCTCAGCCCTGTGGAGATAATGCAATTGATCTGGCTCTGGCACGACACTGGCAGTTGACAGGAAAGAATGAACGGGCTGAAAAGCTGCTGTTGAACATGAGTGGCAAGCACCCCAATGCCAGTGAAGAAATTCTATGCACTCACTCTGGAAATCGTGAAATTGACCTTGCCCTGGTGCGACTCTGGCAGACGAAAGGCAAACACGAATGGTCTGAAAAATTGCTGCTGAACATGAGTGGCAAGCACCCTGATGCCAGTGCGGAGATGCTTTGCAAGCCTTTTGGGCATCTCGACATTGATCTGACTTTGGCGCTGCATTGGGAGGTCATGGGCAAATATCACCTGGCTGAAGGATTGCTACTGAACATGAGTCGAAAACACCTTGGTGACAGTGTTGAAAGGCTTTGCAGGCCCACTGGAAAGCGTGAGATTGACCTGACTCTGGTTCGACTCTGGCAGATCATGGATAAACCTGAACTTTCTGGAAAGATGCTGCTGAACATGAGCGGCAAGCACCCTGGTAACAGTGAAGAAATCCTGTGTCGGCCCTGTGAAAATTATGAAATTAATTTGGCCCTGGTTCGATACTGGGGGCAGGTAGGCCAATATAACAGGGCTGAAAAGCTGCTGCTGAACATGATGGGCAAAAAACCCAATCAAAATAAAGAAATTCTGTGTCAACCCACTGGAAATAATGTCCTGGATCTGGCTCTGGCCTTACTCTGGCAGACGATGGGCAACTATGAATGGACAGAAAGACTGCTGCTGAACATGAGTCACAAGCACCCCGATGACAATGAAGAGCGCCTGTGCAAGCCTTGCGGGAAGAAAGATATTGATCTGGCGCTGGCAAGAAATTGGGAGATGCAGCGCAAATACACACTGACTGAAAGGTTGCTGTTGAATATGGTTGGCAAATCTCCCTTTGCCAGTATGGAAGCGCTGTGCAAGCCCTCTGGAGATCTGACAATCGACCTGACTCTGGTGAGACATTGGGGAAGAGTGGGCGAATATAAACGGTCTGAAAAACTGCTGCTGAACATGAGTGGCAAGTCCGCCAATGGCAATGAGGAAGACCTGTACAAGCCCTGTGGGCACCTTCAGATTGACATAATTCTGGTGCGAATTTGGGAGGATATGGGCAAATATACACGGTCTGAAAAACTGTTGCTGAACATGAGTGACAAGCACCCCGATGACGCTGAGGAAGAACTGTGCAAGCCCTCTGGGAAGCACGATATTGATCTGACCCTGGTAATGCTCTGGCAGATGATGGATAAAAATGAACGGGCTCAAAGACTGATTCATCGCTGCTGTGATTTATA
>NZ_JAHHPQ010000203.1:0-1471 GCF_024606245.1 Endozoicomonas sp. SESOKO2 | reverse complement strand
ATGGTATTCCTTTCGGTACACCACCCGAGCTGGCAGCTTTTATTTATGGTTATCTGGATATTACGGCGAAAATAAAATCCCTGAAAGCACTCCCAGCCAGTTTTAAAAGTGAAAATGATGAATTATACGAAGAACTTATTCGTTCAGGAATGATAGAGCTTAGAGACCTTCCGGAGCCTATTAAAAATAAAAATAAAGAGTACTGCCTTTCACAATTAGCAGATGGCTTGTGTCAATTGTCAGAGGTTCCGGCTCTACCATAAAATTTTTAAATACACTGGGGTGCAGTCCCCATAGAATCGGTAGAACGGTGCGATGCTTTTCTGAATTCCAGATACTCCCCTCTGGCGTCAACGTTTTAACAAGTAGCTGCAACGGTGCCACAAGTTTACCGTGTGAGGGCGCTATGGCCGTTTCAAGGTTTCCTTCATTATGTTGCAGGGACGGCTGAAAATAATCATTGTCAGTATTCTTTGCCTCTTGATTGTTTGGCTGAACAGAGGCCATAAAAAAGTGCAGAACCGCCTTTTCCAACAGTTGCAGAATCAACTCGGCGCGGTTGGCATTCGCCAGTTGTTTAATGGTTGCGTCAACGCTGGATTCAATGTGATCCTGCCCCTGCAAGGTCATGCCAAAATGCGGGTATGGAAACAGCTTATAGGTCAATTGCAGGTGGCTGTCGCAATCGGGTTGTTGCTCACCACAAAGAGACAACTGACCACTATGACCATCCGCATCAAATTCAAGCTGGCCAGCAACCCTTGACACAGGGAAACGGGTTGATGCCAAATCGGGATTTTGGATCAGGGCTACTGTGTTTTTAATGACTGCATCGGTTAACAGGCTGGCAATAGAATGCCCCCTAGCAAAAGCTTTCAACTCATCTTTCGCTTCATTATGCAACAACGACTCAATACTCACCGGCAGAGTTTCTGAAGCTTCGCTGTGGGTCAGTGCGACTAACGTTGATTCTGTGGCTTTTTCTGAATAATGAATGTCAATGCGAACGGCTTCTGGCGCCTCGGGTGAAACCCATGAGAGATCAATATGAACGACACCGTGTTGGGAACTGGCCTCATAAAGCTCCAGCCAGGGGGAATAGCCGTTGGGTAGTGGCTTCTCAGCCAGCCAGGGACTGATGGATGGGCTCAGCGGGAATGGCGTTATTCGCAAAATCTGCTGATGACCTTCCTGCTGGTAAATCAGCTCCAGGTAAAATCGTTTGCGGATGTGGGGTGGGTCCACCTGAATTTGCTCTGGTCCTAAACGAGTACCGGTATACCAGCTGTACAGGGCACTTTTGACACTGGGCAAAATGGCCATGGAGAAGACTTGAGCCGTGTGCAGCGTGACAGGGTTTGCTGTCCAGCGACTGAGCACGGAGGCGGTTGTTTTACTTGCCATCCAGTACATCAAGGCGTTGGATGCCAGCGAGGGCAGTGCGCGTAAACCGTTCAGAGATAAATAATCA
>NZ_JAHHPQ010000025.1:0-11386 GCF_024606245.1 Endozoicomonas sp. SESOKO2 | reverse complement strand
ATAGAGAGAGCATAACAGCCAGAAATCTTTCAGGCTTTAAACGACCACAACCGGGGACCGCTATATAGGGAAAAATGATATTGAAACGCTCAATATGATTTATTACAAATGCACATAAAGCCTTTTTTGACTCTCTTTTTGGTTCTTGCGAATCATCAGAATAAGGTATGGAATACAAGGTATGCAAAGCTGCCATGTTAATCGCAGCTTCCTGACTCGCTGGATCAGTAAGACAATTCGCTATTTGGGGACAGTTTGAAATAAAAGTGGAAGCTGCTGCCTCTATTTCTTGCCTGGAGGGAAGCAGAAGGGCTGAGTTACCGGTGGATGATCTTTGCAGTGATTTGAGCGTATTTCCATCGTTCGATCGCTTAGTGACGGACATTCTTTCCTGATGCCGCAGATTCTGAGCCACCCGGACCATCAGGCCTATCTGCCGCTGCCGCAAAAGAGTCAATCGTGTGAAAAGCAGGCTTTGTTCGGATGCTGCTCCTGTGTTGCCTGTCGAATTTGCTACAGGATTCAGCGACCATTCAGCAGGCTCTTCGCTATGGGATGATGGTCGAAGTTTACAAACGCCATGACAGGAATCGACGTAACAATCCAAGCCGAGAGTATGTTGAGGTTGTTCCGGCTCTTCGTTACCGCCGCCAGAGCCGGAATGCCGGGGTCTTTTGACAGAGCCTGTGATTTGGGCGGATGTTCCAGAGGCTTGCCGACCGGATGATTCTGTTTGCTCGTTTTTTTGCTGTCTTTGTTTTTTGCCATTTCCGGGGAGCACCATAGTAGTGATTGCAAACGGGTCATCCTGACTGGCCTCCAGTTTATTTGTTGGACTGAACATGGGTGAATCGGTGTTCCAATAACTTTGTAAAAGCCAGCCGACCGCTAAAAAGGCTTCTACGGGTATCCATGAATGAGCTTTGGTGCTCAGAGCACTGTCATGGGAAGTCATAACCAGTTGGTAAGCAACCAGCGAACCAGCGGCGTATATCAATTCCCACGATATCGACTCAGAAAAGGACGTTCTTAACCCGAAGCCCCCGAGTCTGCGTGGTTGGTCATCATGCGGAAAAATTGATTCGGCGTAGCTGTTTGTATCGGCAAGGTATGACGAGGTGCCTGGCAATGTTTGCTGGTCTCGCTTAATAGCAAAGCTCCCTTTTGGCGAGTTTCCATCCTGATGAAGCTCAACAAAAAAACTTCTTGTAAACGATTCGGTCTGGCAGATGGCAGACAGAGGGAACAGCAAAAACAGTGCCGCTGTGAGTAATTTTTTCAAAACTCTATGCCCTCTGAATAGCGTGATTTGAGTCTGGTTGGAAGCCGAATCACTTTCTATCTTCTGGAAGATACAGGTGATCGATATGGTCATCATTCGGCTTCGTACCATTAAGCTTGGTGTCTGTAATAGTTTTTGTGTGAACCAACACCTTGTGAAGCAATAGCATTGCAGCATTTTTGAAGAGTATCCTGCATGGCTGCGCCTCGCCATCTTGCCCGACCACTGTCTCGTCACAGGCTACCTGCTCATGAAAAGCTCTTTTGTGAAAAGCCAGTTCTTCAGCATTTTTGAAGGCCGAACGGCATCGATGCTGTCGGCCATCCTCCCAGTACTCTGTCTCGTCACAAACTATTAGCTGGCTTTTGTCATAAACTTGCAGCCCGGTGTAGCCTCTCTTTTTATACCTATCGTCCGATGTGCGATCACCTGGCCGCCTCTGGCTATCTACCCAACCCACTGACTCGTAACAATTTTGTTCCCCGGTTCTATTGGGTGTCTCTGCACCCACTGCATCTAGAGGGGGGCAGCCAGTTGTTGTATTGGTTTGATTGATAAAGCAATCAGGAGAGCGGTGTTCAGGGGAAACATCAGGGACATTAACAGAGAGGGAATTATGGAGACCAACCGATGTGTCAAGATAAATCGCTCCGGGGATATCGGGGGGTGGGCTTTGTTCAGTTGCTGCTCCTGTACAGTCTGTCGAATTTCCTGGGGAGTTCAGCGCCCATTCAACTGGCTGTTGGCCATCGGATAATAGCGCAAGTACACAATAGCCATGACAGGGAGGGGCATAACAATTTAAACCAAAAGTATGCTGGTGTCGTTCCGGGGCACCGTTACCGCCGCTGGAGCCGGAAGACAGGCGATGGGTGAAAGTGCCTGTATGACGAGTGGTTGTTGGAACCTGCTGACCAGATGATGCCGTTGGCTGGCTTTGTTGGCCACTTTGTTGTTTGTTTTGTCCGGAGAGCATCGTAGTAGTGAACGCAAACGGCTGATGCTGACTTGCCACCCGTTGACCCACCGGGTTAAACAGCGATGAACCGGGGTTCCAATAGCTTTTCATAAGCAAGCCAACAGCGATAAAGGCTTCTACAGGTACCCATGAATAAGGTTTGGCACTCAGAGCAGCATCATGCGTGGTCATAAACAGTTCGTAGGCAACCAGCAGAGGAGTGGTGCAAATCAATTGCCACGAAATCGACTCGATAAAGGTTGCTTCTACCCAATAACCACCTGATCTGTGTGGTTTGTGATAAGGCGGCCCAATTGATTGTGCATAGTCGTTTGTGTCTGCGATGTCTGAAGGGATGCCCAACACCGAATTCAGGTCGCGCTTAATAAAAAAGCTCTGGTGTGACTGTTTGTGCTCGACTACAAAACGTCTTGCCAACAGCTCGGCCTGGCAGATGACAGATGACATCAAAAGCACCAACAGCAATGCCGGAGAGGGCACTTGCTTCACTGTTATACCTATGAATTCCAGTCTGCAAAGATGAAGGATAAACACGGAAAACTCTAGATCAAGAAAGTGATAGTTCAAGAAAACAAGCGTGTTTTTCTGTCAAAAACCAAAGGTTACACCGGTTAAAAAAAGCCTGCTGTTGGGCATGTTACCCGGCCACTATCTTTCACAGCTTTCTTCGCTTGTTTCATCCCTTGTAAGGGCTGCAGCTGCACCCATTGAGTTTAGCGTTTTACGGCTATTTGTTGAGTTGATACCAATGCCTTGAGTGTCAGGAAAATCATTGAGGGGTTCGGCAGGGGGATCATTAAATGCGTTGAAACCATCAGGGAAATAGATAGAAGTATCAATCGTGCCGAAACCATCAGGGAGATAAATAGAAGGATCAATCGTACCGAAATCAGAAACATGATCAATAGGGGGGTCAATCAATGTGTCGAGATAAGTCGTTATAAAGTCGTCTTGATCGTGGTGTTGTTCATATTGAAGCTCAGGTGGACAAGCATCATGAAGAGTGTGGCCTGTCGAATTACCTGCGGAATTCAACGGCCATTCAGCTGACTCTCTGTTGGATAAATGTCGGAATCTACAAACACCATTGCAGAGATGGACGAAACAATTCAGACCCAATGTATGTTGGTGTTGTTCAGAATCTTCATTACTGCCACCAGAGCCGGAATACAGGGAACCAGTGTAAGAGCCTATACGGTTGGAGGTAGCCTGTGGGACTTGCTGAACGGATGATCCTGATGGCTGATTTTGTTTCATATTTCCAGAGCCAATCATCGCAGTGGTGATCGTAAACGGGTAATCCTGACTCGACTTCAGTGGTTCCAACGGTTTAAACAGCAATGAATCGGGGTGCCAATAGCTTTTCAAAAGCCATCCGACAGCGACAAACGCTTCTACAGGTATCCATGAATAAGGTTTGCCACTCAGGGCGGCGTCATTGCTGGTCATAACCAGTTCGTAAGCAACCGGAAAATGGGTAGCGTAAAGCAATTGCCACGAGATTGACTCAATAAAGGACGTTTTTAACCTGTAACTGACAAGTCTGTGTGATTTATTATCAGGCGGCGATATCGGTGCAACATAGTCGTTTGTGTCCGTGCTGTATGACGGGTTGCCCAACAATGCATGTTGGCCAAACCTTACAGAAAAAATCCCATTTGGAGAACCTCCATTCTGTTCAAGTTCAACGACGAAACTTCTTGTCAATGGTTCGGCCTGACAGACGACAGACAACGAAAGAAACAGCGATATCAGTGCCAAAGAGAATGAGTTTTTCATTACATTCCAGTCTGTAGTTTGTAGCGTTTAGTCTTTATTTTTTAGAGAGGAAAGATAGATCAAGAAATCGGTAGATCAAGAAAACAAGCTATTGTTCTTTCAACACAAAGGGTTTTAACGAGTAAAAAAAACCCGCTACTGCAAAACAGCCACGGGCTTTTTTATTTACCGAAATCCAAAAATCACAGAAGCAAACGACGAATGTCTGACAATAGATTAGCCAGCAGGGTGGTAAAGCGGGCGGCATCAGCACCATTGACCACACGGTGATCGTATGACAGTGACAGTGGACACATTAGACGTGCATCAAAGTCCTTGCCGTTCCAGACAGGTTTCATGGAAGCCTTGGAGATCCCCAGAATAGCCACTTCGGGCGCATTCACGATGGGGGTAAAGGCCGTACCACCGACAGAACCCAGGCTGGAGATGGTAAAGCAGCCACCCTGCATTTCGGCTGGTTTCAATTTCTTGTCGCGGGCCTTGCCAGCCAGCTCGATGCACTCTCTTGAAAGATCCCAGATACCTTTCTGGTCAACATTCTTGATGACAGGAACCAGAAGGCCGTCAGGAGTGTCCACTGCGACACCAATGTTGATGTACTTCTTGTAGATAACCGACTCGCCGTCTTCACTGAGAGAAGAGCAAAATACAGGCATCTCTTTGAGTACGTAAGCCACAGCCTTGAGGAAGAAAGGCAGTGGAGTCAGCTTGGTGCCCCGGGCTTCCGCCAGCACCTTGTTAGCCTTACGGAAAGCTTCCAGTTCAGTAATATCGGCTTCATCAAACTGAGTAACGTGAGGCACGTTCAACCAGGAGCGCTGGAAGTTCTGAGCCGCGACCTTGCGCAGACGATTCAGAGCTACTTCTTCGATTTCACCCCATTTGGCGTAATCCTGGGCAGGCACCGGTGGAATGCCGCCACCACCTGTGGCGGCCGCTACCTGAGGCTTGTCAGCTTCAGCCAGCTTAGCTTTAACGTAAGCCTGAACATCTTCTTTCAGGATACGGCTGCGCGGGCCTGTGCCTTTTACCCGTTCAAGGGTAACACCAAATTCACGGGCAAGCCTCCGAACCGCTGGACCTGCGTGGAAATTGCGATTGACTTTTTCCAGCTCGACCAGTTTGTGACCAGAAGCCCCAGCGGCGGGTGCTGGCGCCTTGTCCGTCGCAGGAGTCGGTGCGACTGGCGCGGAAGCCTGTGGCACGGGAGCAGTCGGAGCGGGTGCTGCAACACCGCCCTGAGTCTCAATCCTGACAATCAGGTTGCCCTGACTCAGCTTGTCACCTTCTTTGACGCAGATCTCTTTGATAACACCGGCAAAAGGAGAGGGTACGTCCATACTCGCTTTGTCAGATTCCAGAACAATCAGGGAATCTTCTTCAGCAACTTCATCACCCTCAGCTACACAAATTTCGATGACGGGAACGTTTTCGGCACCAATGTCAGGTACCGTCACTTCATTAATACCACCTGCAACAGGCGTAGCTACGGGAACCGGTGCGACAGCTGGAGCTGGAGCGGCTGTCTGAGGCACTTCAGTCTGAAGTGCCGGAACGGGAGCAGCACCAGTGGTGGTTTCAACTTTTACCACCAGGTCGCCCTGACTCAGCTTGTCACCTTCTTTAACACAGATCTCTTTGACAACACCGGCAAAAGGAGAAGGTACGTCCATGCTCGCTTTGTCAGATTCGAGAACAATCAGAGAATCTTCTTCAGAAATCTCATCACCAACGGCTACACAGATTTCGATGACCGGAACGTCTTCTGCACCAATATCGGGAACAGTCACTTCCTGAATGCTGCTGGCTGCAGGCGCTGCCGGAGGGGTAGCAGACTCTGATTGTAGCGCAGGCGCTGGCTGTGCAGCGGGCTCTGGCGCTGCTTCGACGGCAGCATCAGAGCCTTCACGGACTGCGGCGGTTGCCGCCATTTTCAGCATGTCATCACCTTCAGACACACTGTCGCCTACCTTCAGCAGGATCTCGGAGATCTTGCCGTCACGTGGTGCTGGCACTTCCATTGATGCCTTGTCTGATTCCAGAACAATCAGGGAGTCATCGGCAGAAACGGCATCACCAGGTGCAACGCAGATTTCAATAACCTCTGCACTGCCACTGCCGATATCGGGGATCTTGATTATTTCATCGCTCATTCGGGATAACCTTATGAAATCAGCAGTACAGTGGGTTAGCTTTATCGCCGTCGATGTTGAACTTTTTCATCGCGTCTTTCAGCACAGACACTTCCAGTTCACCGTCTTTTACCAGACCGTAGAGGGCAGCAATAACAACGAAGTATCGATCCACTTCAAAGAACTCACGCAACTTTTCGCGGGTATCGGAACGACCAAAGCCATCGGTACCCAGGGCGATGAACGTGCCTGGTACGAATTCACGAATCTGGTCAGCGTAAATCTTCATGTAGTCAGAGGCAGCAACAACCGGCCCCTTGCGACCAGACAGTTGCACTTCGACCCAGCCTGCCTGCTTTTCGGAATCAGGGTTCAGCATGTTGTGACGAGCTGCCGCCATACCATCACGACGCAGTTCGTTGAAGCTTGTAGCGCTCCAGATATCAGACTCAACACCGAAGTCCTTACGCAGGATGTCGGCCGCTGCACGTACTTCCTCAAGAATAGTGCCACATCCCATCAGCTGTACTTTCAAGCCGTCGTTGACGGTGTTTTCCCCGAAGCAGTACAGACCTTTCACGATGCCTTCAATAACGCTATCGCCTTCAGGCATGGCTGGCATCTTGTAGCTGTCGTTCATGGTGGTGATGTAATACCACACGTTTTCGTTGTCGCCGTACATACGACGAAGGCCGTCCTGAACAATGACCGCCAGCTCATAGCCGTAAGTTGGGTCATAGCTGATGCAGTTAGGAACGGTGGAAGCCAGGATGTGGCTGTGTCCGTCCTGATGCTGCAGACCTTCACCATTCAGGGAGGTACGACCGGAAGTAGCACCGATCAGGAAACCACGAGCCTGCATGTCTCCTGAAGCCCAGGCCAGATCGCCGGTACGCTGGAAACCAAACATGGAGTAGAAAGCATAGAAAGGAATCATCGGTACGTTATTGTTACTGTAGGACGTAGCAGCCGCAATCCAGGCAGCGTGGGCACCGGCTTCGTTAATGCCTTCTTCCAGAATCTGACCCTGTTTGGACTCCTTGTAGAACATGACCTGGTCAGAGTCCACTGGCTCATACATCTGACCTTCTGCAGAGTAAATACCCAGCTGACGGAACATACCTTCCATACCGAAAGTCCGTGCTTCGTCAGGAATGATTGGTACGATGTGCTTGCCGACTTTCTTGTCTTTCGCCAGCGCAGCCAAAACACGTACGTAGGCCATGGTGGTTGAGATTTCACGCTCACCACTGCCTTTGAGAACGGCGTCGAAGGCACTCAGCCCAGGAATCTCCAACTGTATATCTGACTGCTCGCGACGCTGAGGAATGAAGCCGCCCAGTTTCTCACGATGCTTGCGCATGTAGACCATTTCAGGGCTGTCTTCAGCGGGCTTGAAGTATGGCAGACTGGCCAGATCTTCATCTTTGATCGGCAGGTCGAAACGGTCACGGAACTGTTTCAGATCATCGATTGGCAGTTTTTTAACGTTGTGGCTGACGTTAGATGCTTCACCCGTCGTACCGGTACCGTAACCTTTTACGGTCTTGGCCAGAATAACCGTTGGCTTGTCGGTGGTGTTTACAGCAGCGTGATAAGCAGCGTAAACCTTGTAGGGATCATGACCGCCGCGGTTCAGACGCCAGATGTCATCGTCAGACAGGTGCTCAACCATCTTTTTGGTTTCAGGGTAACGACCGAAGAAGTGTTCACGTGTCCAGGCACCGCCCTTGGCTTTACAGTTCTGATAGTCGCCATCGACGGCTTCGTCCATCAACTTCTGTAACATGCCGTCTTTGTCCCGGGCAAACAGCTGATCCCAGTGGCGACCCCAGGTCACCTTGATCACGTTCCAGCCAGCGCCGCGGAATACACCTTCGAGCTCCTGCATGATTTTGCCGTTGCCACGAACAGGCCCGTCCAGACGCTGCAGGTTGCAATTCACCACAAAGATGAGGTTGTCCAGCTTTTCACGACCCGCCAGAGAGATAGCACCGGTGGATTCAGGCTCGTCCATTTCACCGTCACCCAGGAAAGCCCAGACCTTACGGTTCTGCTCCGGAGCCATACCACGGTTGATCAGGTACTTCATGAAGCGAGCCTGGTATATGGCCTGCAGCGGACCCAGACCCATGGATACGGTGGGGAACTGCCAGAAGTCAGGCATCAGGTGCGGGTGAGGATAGGAAGAAAGACCCTTGCCTTCGACTTCTTGTCGGAAACCGTCCAGCTGATCTTCACTCAGACGACCTTCGAGGTAAGCACGGGAATAAATACCCGGAGCCGTGTGTCCCTGATAGTAAACCAGATCGCCTTCACGGTTGTTGTTGTAACCATGGAAGAAATAGTTGTAGCCGATATCATACAAAGTTGCACTGGAGGCGAACGAAGAAATGTGGCCACCCAGAGAGCTGTCTTTCTGATTAGCACGCATGACCATTGCCAGCGCGTTCCAACGGACCAGGGAACGGATTCTGCGTTCCATGAACAGGTCACCCGGCATTCTCGCTTCTTTCTCAGGCGGAATGGTGTTGCGATAAGGGGTAGTAATCGCATAGGGCAGCTGTGTGCCTTTCGCTCTGGCATGCTGGGAAAGGCGGGTCATCAGGTAATGTGCCCGGTCTTCCCCTTCTTTTTCCAGTACGGAATCCAGGGCTTCCAGCCACTCCCGGGTTTCGATGGGATCAATGTCATGCATATAGTTTGCTCCGAGAATTGAGCGCTGTAACCAGTTCTAAAAAAAGCATCTGTGAAGGGGTCATCAGCCACTGATGCATCTTTCCATTTCGATTATCCGGACAACAGTACACTGAAGCTACAATCAGCCTTGTGCGAATAAACCGCTTCAACCCGGGATGAACAACCTCACTCTTAATGGGCGGTTATTCTTCGTTGTACCAGTGAAATTCTGACTGTCAGGATAGTCGAGGCTTACCTCTGAAGGACTGCTTTTTCAGCCCGTACCACCAGTCGAAACCAATGATCAAACGACGTGAGCCTCAGGAGCCGGGACAAGGACAAATAACTTGAGGGCTATCCCTGTCATGGCTAACTGTTATCTAACGAAAATTCTGCCCTGCCTGAACTTTAGGTTCAACCACCCTGCCATCAGGCTTCCAGCCGGATGTTCGGCTTCTGATGGACATTAAATTGGGTGCGGAGAGGCAGAGTTTAAAACTTCAGAAAATTGATTTCGATCAATTTTGTAATTGAACTACAAGATAAGCAAAATCCGCAATGAGTACCAGTACTTAGGTACAGTAAAGTTACAGAAATACATCAAAAGCCGCTACATCGTCACACATATTTATAAAATTCCTTTGACACATTTGCCAATAAACAAGAAAAAACACTGGTAGCGTATACCTCGATAGCAATTTCCGCCCTGACTTTTACACCGTCTTTGCGAAAAGAACCGCCGAAATTCATAGTCAGATCCACTGGATGATAAAACGCTTACTCGCTTTCGCTGAACACCGCACCGCGCAGATGCTCCTTCGTATAAACCGAGTCAGGGTTAAAGGCGGCCTTTAATACCGGAACCGCTAATTCTGGCTGAGAATCACCACACACAAAGATATCGAACGCCGCGAAGTTCCTCTCTGGCCAGGTGTGCACACTGATATGTGATTCAGCCAATACTGCAACGCCGGAAATGCCGCCATTGGGCTCGAAGCGATGAAGGTGGATATGCAACAAAGTAGCACCCGCCTTTTCGACGGCATCGCGCATCGCTTCTTCCATCGTAGTGGGGTCATCCAGCTTTTCAGCTCCCCAAAAGTCGAGGAGCAAATGCGTGCCCGCAAAAACTACCCCGTCACGGGTAATAAAGTGATCAAGCTGGTCTTCGTCAGTAGCGATGGACGTTTGGCCGTGGGTGGGCCAACGCTCATCCTGCGCGATGGAAAAAGCTAATTCAGCAACAGATCCTTGAGTCACGGAAGATGTCGCTATCAAATTACCGGGTTGATATAGATCTGATGAACGTCCCGGTAAACCTGCCCCCTCTAATGGAGTGCGTCCTGATGGAGGGTGTTCTGACCTTCCTCTCAAGCCACTGATGCATTTCGGTAATAAATGGAAAGCCGGAAGACCCAAACCCAATGCAGCCGCTAACACCTGACTGGTGTGTCTTAACCAGGCCTGCTTGATACGATTTGAAAGGTGGAACCAGGTTCGGGTAATCACTTGATCCAACATTGTCAGGCCAGCACCTACGCCTACTTTTTCCCATGTGGTTAAGTTGTCTAATTCTTTTAAACTTTTTAATCCTGTTTTTTCAGCATTATTTATAACCGGAGCGTCTGTGTCATCTGCATCAGGAATCAGTGCGGGTGATGAACTGAAGGGATCCGTGACCACCCTGACATTGTCTGCAACAAAAATACCCGCGCCCCTCAGATCCATAATACCTGCCGGTCGATGATGCTGCGTGGTCGAGGTTGTATCGGGCTGTTCCGAGGTGGCTTTTGCTGTTGAACCGCTCGTATCCAGAGGGTATCTGGAATCAATTTCGATATTCGCCAGATAATAGACAGAATCATTATGGGGTGCCGACATCACAAAGTGATTCTGTGGACTTCGCTCAATCACAAATTCTGGCAGAATATCTGCTCTGTTCCCCACAAAAGCCGAGTTGTCCGGCAGATGAAAACTGTTGATTCTTCTGCGATCGCCACTGATGAATTCCGACGGCAATTCGTAGACAGCCGCTTGTCCCTTGCCGGGCGATCGCTCTGCATCAAAGATAAACAACGTTGGTTGTATCGTTTCAAAAATCTCATACCCCAGCTTTTGTGTTGTCGCGGATATTTTTATTATCTTGACGGTTTCAGGAATGGGCTCAGACATTGAGTAAGATGTTGACGGAGATACCTGATGGTTCTTTTCCCTGATAAGCGCCTTAAAAACAGGTAAATGCCGACTGCAGACATCCCTATCGATATTCCGGGTTAATTCGGAACAACTTGAAACCTCTTTATAAATAGAACCTACTGTTGAGCCACCTGAAGAGAAAGCATAACAAGAGAAGGCATAGATTGCTGACAATAGCGTAGCCCCTGACCCTGATCTGGAAATGTTCATAACGACACTCTGTCTAATTTTTAAATGTTAAAGCAGAAGCATCCTTACCGTAGCCGTCCATTTTAAGGCCGTTCTTTATCCTAGCAGCCTGTCGGACTTAAGGCTGTCCTACTGCGGTTGCAATAAATT
>NZ_JAHHPQ010000024.1:0-4253 GCF_024606245.1 Endozoicomonas sp. SESOKO2 | reverse complement strand
TAGACCAATTTATTGCAACCGTAGTAGGACAGCCTTAAGTCCGACAGGCTGCTAGAACCGTCATCATTCATCGAACCTGTCTGAGGAGCAAAAGTGCTGTCATAAGGAAGTCGGTAATGCTGCTTTATCATCCAGATTACCGACTGGTGATAGGTTTTACGACACCTGCAACGGGCGGGATATTAATAACGAAAACTACAGTCTACCAGGATCGAGTAGAGCTGGATCTTTCGAGAAGTCTTTATTTCCCAATAGATTACGCCCTCCTCTCAATCCACTAAAACATTTTGGTACCACATGGACTACTGCAGGAAGACCCAAACCCAGAATAGTCGCTAACACCTGACTGGTACGCCTTATCCAAGCCTGCCTGATTCGTTTTGAAAGATGGAACCAAATTTGAGTAATAGTCTGATCGCCAAGAAGCAGGGCCGCACCTACGCCCATTTTTTCCAATGTGGTTAAATTTTCTAATGCTCCTAAACCCTTTAATTCTGCAGTGACAGTATTATTCATAACCAGCCCCTCCGGATGACCTGCATCATAAATAAGTACGGGTGAAGTGAAGGCTGCCTGAGTTGTAGAGGGAGAGACTGTGGATGAAGCGGATGTTGGCATAGTGCAATGACAGGCAACATCAAAACCTGCCGAAGACCATGCGCTCACTGGCGCAAATCCTGCTCGATAACGCTTCTCTGAATCAGACGAGCAGGGATGCTGATCGGGATATTTAAAAGGTATCCAACCCCAGGCCTGTTCTCTTTCTTTTAATCCAAACGCTCCATTTATCATTTTGATATCAGAACAGTAGGTACTGTCATAGACGCGACCCATAAAGTGATCAGGATCCGATAGACGAGCTGTATCAATGGACAGATCATTGCCGTGCTGATCAACGACGCTGTTACAGGTAGAATCAACAAAGCTCAGAACGTTTTCTCTGGACGATAAGCTAATAGAGAACAACACACCACTGTTTCGTGACGATCCGGGCGTAAGAGTATCCATTTCTGAGGATACCGATATGACTGTTTTAGTGTTTTTCATCGTCAACTGCACTTGCCCTGTTTTCTGATCACATTCAACATTCATTGCAGCCGGTTGAGCATACCTTGATCCCTGCACGCCCTGTAAAAGAGCAAATTCAGAGTGCATAAATCGATAGACGAAATGTTCCTCTGGTCCTATCCCGTCAGCATCGTCAGTGCAACCCAGATTTACCGGCTTAATCCTCCTGTTATTATTCGCTGGATCAAGTACCACCCTAATGTTGTCTGCAACAAAGAGACCTGCTCCCTTCAGATCCAGAATACCTGCCAGTGTGTGATATTTTCTGGTCGGGGTTGCCCCAGCGTTCCTTGTAGTAACTGTTGCTGTTGAACGGCCTGCCTTTATGGGATTTCTGGAATTGATTTCGATATTCGCCAGATAATAAACAGAATCATTACGGGTTGCCGACATCACGTATTGATTCTCTGTGCTTCCCTGAATCACAAATTCAGGCAGAATATCCGTTCCGTTTCCCACAAAAGCCGAATTATCCGGTAACTGAAAACTGTTGACCCTTCCGGAGCTGCCAGTGACGGGCTCCGACAATTGCAATTCATAAACAGCTCGCTGCCCCTTTTCGGATGAACGCTCTGCATCAAAGATAAACAAGGTTGGGTGGAAGGTTCGAAGAACCTCATAATCCAGCCTTGATGTTGCACCCGAAATTTTTCTTATCTTGACCGTTTCTGGAATCGGAGAAGCACTTGGGGAAGGTTTTGTCGAAGATACCTGATTGTTCTTTTTCCTGATTAAATCCTTAAGAACCGACAAATGATGACTGCAAACCTCTCTGTCGACAGTGCTGGCAAATTCAGAGCAACCCGAAACCTCTGTAAACCTGTAACCACCCGTTGACCCACCTTTGGTGAAAGCATGACTGGGGAAGGCATAAATTACCGACAAAAGAGCACCTGCTAACCCGGATCTGGAAATAATCATAACTGCACTCTGTCCAGTTTTAAACGCTCAAACAGAAGCATCCTTACTATAACAATCCTTTTTAAAGTCGTTATTTATCCTAGACCGGATATTTCATAAATAAAGGTAAAGCCTTCTCCAATAAAAAACGAACCTCTTGACGTCTGTTTTTTCCAGCATCAAGTAAACCCCACAGACTTGGATTTCTCATCCACGCTTATGGAACAAAAAAGCGGATGGCTGCCCTGCGGGTTCCTGTCTTGTATCACTGCCCGCAGCCCAGCCAAGCAGGCGAGGCTTCACAACGGGTTTGGTAATGCTGCTTTATAATCCATATTTCCGACTTAAGGGTTTTACCTTCCCGGGGACAGGCTATGAACAATAACAAACTACGGTTGATCTTTGCTTAGCAATAGAAACTCCTGTACAAGTGGTCTCATCCCCACGGAACAGGGTGATGCCGACTGGAATAACGGAAGGCCGAAACCTAACACAGCCGCTGACACCTGACTGATATATTTTGTCCTGGCTTGCGTGATGTAGTTTGAATAAAAGTACCAGACTTGGGTAATGACTTGATCCAATAAAAAAAAGCCAACGCATGCGCCCAAAACAGTTCTCTGCTCTTCAGTTAATCCTTCCGTCCTATCACTGTTTATGGCCAGAGCGCTTTTGTTACCTACCACTCTGGCAGATATGTGTGAAGCATTAGTTATCTGTGAAACATTAGATAGCTGAGTTGTATCTGGAGAGAATGTGGTTGAAACGGATGTTGGCATAGTGCCATTACACGCAACTTCGAAACCTGCCGTAGACCATGCGCTCACTGAAGCAAAGCCTGTTCGATAAGTCTTCTCCAATGAAGATGCACAGCCAAGTTCACCGGTATTATCACCTAATATCCAACCCCATGCCTGCTCTCTGTCTTTTAATCCAAATGCTCCCTGAACCATATTAACATCAGTACAATAACTGCCGCGGATGTCACCCATATAGTGATCAGGATCTAACGGGGTAGCTGAGTCAATCGATAGATCATTCCCAAACTGATCAACGACACTGTTACAGGTAGAATCGACAAAGCGCAGGACGTCTTCCCTGAGCCAGAGTCTCATAGAAAACAACACACCACTGCTTAAATGTAATCCGGATGCTGAAGGGTCAGTTTCAGTGAGTACAGATATGACGGTATTAGTGTCTCTCATAGTCAACTGCACTTGTCCTGTAGCCTGATGACATGCAACATTCAATGCAGCGTTTTCAGAGCCTGCTAATCTGTGTGCGCCTTTTTGGAGATTAAATTCAGAGTGGGTAAATCGATAGACGAAGTACTCCTCTGCTCCTCTCTCATGAGCAAAATTCGTACACCCCAGTTGTACCGGTTGGACCTTACTTTCACTGTCTGCCGGATCAAGTACCACCTTGATATTGTCTGCAACAACAATACCCGCTCCCGTCAAATCCAGAACGCCTTGAGGTATATGATTCTTTGTGGTCGGGGTTGTAGCGGGATACCCTGTAGCAGCGGCTGTCGATGAACTGCCGCTGTCTAAAGGATTTCTGGAGTCAACTTCGATATTTGCCAGATAATAGACAGAATCATTATGGGGTGCCGACATCACGTAGTGATTCTGAATGCCTCCCTCAATAACAAATTCAGGCAAAATATCCTCTCCGTTTCCCACAAAAGCCGAATTGTCAGGTAACTGAAAACTGCTAACTTTCGTGGGACTGCCAGTGCCGGGATCTGACAATTGCAATTCATAAATGGCCGGTTGCCCCTTTCCTCGCGATCGCTCTGCATCAAAGATAAACAAAGTTGGATGGGTGGTTGCAAAAATCTCATTATCCAGCTTTGATGTTGTAGCGGATATTTTTCTTATCCTGACTTTTTCAGAAATTGGGGGATGAATGAGGTGAACACCTGAGGAAGTTGTTGGAGATACCTGATTATTTTTTTCTCTGATTAGATTCTTAAAAATAGGCAAATGGTGACTGCACACCACTCTATCGACACTTTCGGGTAATTCGGAACAATATTTAACCTCTGTAAATGTAGAACTGCCCGATGATCCTCCCGTGGAGAAAGAATAACAAGGGAAGGCATAGATTACTGACAAAAGAGCCACTGTTGACCCAGATCTGGAAATATTCATAACTGCACCCTGTCTAATCTTTAAACGTTAAAATAGAAGCATCTATACCGTGATAACCCCCTTTAAGGTCGCTATTTATCCTAGCAGCCTGTCGGACTTAAGGCTGTCCTACTGCGGTTGCAATAAATT
>NZ_JAHHPQ010000202.1:0-1814 GCF_024606245.1 Endozoicomonas sp. SESOKO2 | reverse complement strand
AAGAGGTCAAGGTATGCTTCCCGTTGAGCGTCGAGAGCACATTCTGTCTTACGTTCTTAGAAAGGGCAAGCCACAGGTGATGGAAATGGTTTTATGGAAGTCCACCATCTTGGTCGCGATGTGTCCCTGATCGTGGTAGAGCGAGATGACGGCATCAAACTGTCCATTCAGAGCCTGATAAAACACTGAGTCGGCAGGCAAGGGGCCCGACACGTTGAATCCAAGTTGTTGCAGTTTACGGACAGCGGGCCAGATTTCTTCTTGTTCTTCATGTCCAAACAGTCCGTTATCTCCACAATGAGGATTTAACCCTGCTATAGCCAGGTGAGGGGCCTCAATACCCAGCGATTTCAGGGCATCAACCGCGCTTTCAGCACATTGAATCAGGTTCTTTTGAGTAACGAAGTCACACGCCAGCCTGAGAGACAAATGTCGTGAGAGAAAAAATACTTTCAAGCCTGCAACCTCAAACAAAGTGAGTGGGTGTTTGCTGTCTGTCAGATCGGCAAGAATTTCGGTGTGTCCTGTTTCTCTGATATTGGCTGCGTCCAGAGACATCTTGTTAATGGGAGGCGTTACAAGAGCGTGGGCTTCTTTGTCCAGAGCCAGTTGAGTTGCGAGTTGAATACAGTCGTAGGCCATCTTTCCTGCGGCAGCGGAAACCTTGCCCAGCTCGAAAATTTGGCGGGGGTTGGGAGGCTCAAGGACATTGAGAATACCCGTCCGGGGATCAATATCTGCACAGGTCTTCACAGACTTGATAGTAAGGGGCAAATTGCAGGACGAGATAGTTTGCTGAAGGATCTCCACATAGCCGACGACCAGTAATCGAGAGGCATCGGAAAAGTCATTGGCTGAAAGTGCTTTTATCAGGACTTCCGGGCCGATTCCGGCCGGGTCGCCCATTGGCATACTGATCAGGGGTTTCATTACTCACAGCAACATCTGGCTGGTCTCAACCTATTTTATAGCTGTGAGTTTAGAAGATGTCACCACGCCAAAGAAGCTGTCGCAAAAGGTGTGATGAGATGCTGTCGCATCATCAGGAGCGGATAATATGACCGCCTGATTCCCTGATGGCCGCCAGACTCTCGTCATCGAAACGGCTGTCCGTGATAATGGTATCCAGCTCATCCAGCTGACAGATAGTCTTCATGCTGGAAGCTCCGAACTTGCTGGAGTCTGCCAGCAGAACACTGCGGGTTGCACGTTCCAGCATCTTGCGACGAATAAAGTAATGGTCGGTAGAGGCAGTGGTCATACCGTGTTGCAGACTCCAGCTGTTGGTCGCCAGAAAAGCAATGTCTGCGTTAATGCTGTCCAGGAAAGACAGGGCGGTTGTGTCACAGTGAGCCTTGGTAATGGCGCTGACCAGACCTCCCGTGGTGTAGACCCTGGCGGTGGAGGAGTCTGAAAGTTGCAGAGCGATCTTCAGGTCCGGGGTCACAATGGTGACCTTCATGCGCATCATCAGTTTGGCCAGGGCCATGGTGCTTGTACCGGCATCCAGCAGAATGATCTGTCCTTCCTTGACCAGCTTGAGGGCCTCGTGAGCAATGGACTTTTTCTCTTCAATGTTGACAGCGTTCTTCTTTTCGTAGGGGATATCTTCCATCAGGAAGCTTTTGGATACTGCACCGCCATAGGTGACGCGCAGTTTGTCCTCCTGCTCCAGAGTGCGTATATCGCGACGAATAGTCATCTGGGAAACATCGAATTTCTCCGCCATCTCTTCGATATTGGCACAACCTTTTTCTTCAACGTAAGACAGAATGTGCTCTCGACGCTCAACGGGAAGCATACCTTGACCTCTT
>NZ_JAHHPQ010000201.1:0-17029 GCF_024606245.1 Endozoicomonas sp. SESOKO2 | reverse complement strand
GACCAATTTATTGCAACCGCAGTAGGACAGCCTTAAGTCCGACAGGCTGCTAGCCTCCGGGAATTTGCTTTTCACGCTTTGCCTTGAATATGATAAGAATTAATGAAAGGTGTTTGGACCGTCCCAGCGCAAGCAGGAGGCTGCGTGAAAAGCCTATTTTTTTATCTGAAAAGTCTTTGTTCGTACCCGGGATTTAAACAATATCCTCACGGACTCAGTCTGCTTTTACTGTCCGGCTTTTCAGCCTTTGCTCTTGCAGAAGAAACGGTAGACAGGCCTGCCGACCTCAGTCTCACCCAGGTCATTGCGCCTTTGTTTTTTGTCATTGTGCTGATTTTTGCCCTGGCCTGGATCGTGAAGAAACTGAATATAGGCACACCCACGGCAGGTCAGGGGATAAAAGTGGTTTCCAGCATTCCGGTTTCCAGTCAGGCCAGAGTCTGTCTGATTCGAATTGGCGAAAAGGATATCCTGCTGGGAGTCACCAATCAGCAAGTCAGTCTGATTCATACGTTTGACGAATCTCCCTTGCTGCCTGATAAGAAGGAAAATCAGCAGGATTTTGCTGTTCAGTTCAAAAACCTGCTGAAAGGTGGCAGCTCGAAATAAGCTACTTCCCTTCTCTTGCTCATGTCATTTTTCACAAGAACGGTTGGTTCCCGATCCTCGAAGAGTGTTGAATGAATCTCTGGAGTGGGTGTCAGTATCAGGATAATGAGCAGAGTAATAGAATGCGCCTGATACAGACTCATAACGTTTTTTCAGTCGACGTCCCCTGGGCCCGGCCTTGTAGTACTCACCACGAATGAGGATACGATACAAACCTTCTTTGTCGTACATATCAGGAGTCCATTCGACGGTAGCAACACCAGCTTGCCATTTGAACCGGGTAGTCCAGTCGTCATCTGTAGCAATCGTATCCCATAGTCCTGTACAGTCATCCTTCTTCTGCACATAGAAAAAACTATCAAGATCCATTCCCGATCTTGGGTGTGATGCAATGTAACGAAGCTTCAATGACTGGCCTGAGTGAATATTACTCTGATTATCAGTCACCACCTTTCCGAATAGAGCATCATATTTTTCCAGAACATCCTCCATATGGACATCGTCGTACAGATAACTCAAATCCAACGGTGTCGCTTCATCCACAGGTGGTGGCTCTTTTTTGCTCAATTGCATGTAAAGACTGGAAAAAGCCTGCAACATGGCACTCAGCTCCCAAGGACCGTATAAAGTGGAGGCTCCCTCGTAATGCTGTTTAGAGAACTCCTCTGCTGTACTCAAATAACTGGCATAATCGTTGGAATACCCGGCGATTACAATATGTCTCAAGGGAATACCGGAAAGTTCTGACAACCTCTTTCGAAGCCTTCTCCCCGCCATGACTGTCGGTTCAACGGGCAATGCAGCAATCTGAAAATTCCCCAGCTGAGCCAGCATTAAAGGCAAGACTTCGGGAACCCAGGGCTGATTAATAACTTCCCGATGCATGTTACCCGAGGGAAATACATCATTGAAATAATGGAAGTTTTTTTCACTTCCCAATGACAGCATGACCGGTTTGGGTCTCTGACATCTCAGTTCTTCTTCTGACGGAGAGGTCAGAAAATCGGTGATTTTTCTTATCCACCATTGCTCATTTTTTCGGCCTTCATAAGCCCCCAGTATTAACCTCACCAGAAAAGGTGACCGGCCATCTTCTGTGCCTGCAGCAAAACTATACCCCATAGCTGGATTGCAGGTTTTTACCAGCTCTGGCTGTCCCGAATATTCTTGCCGGACTTCATAGTTGGAAAAATCCACCCAGTTTTGCACCGACACAATGGGTCCAAAAACTTTCCTGCCTCTGGCATTAAACAGTTCCAGGGCTTTTTTAAACTGTCTTTGGCCGATTTCCCTGACACTTTCATCCGGAGTTTTACCCGGTCCGGTGCCATCAAGATTCAGGTTAGGCGTCATATCCCCAGCGTTAGATTGAGGAAAGGCTGCAATGAATGAAGCCACTCCCCAGTTGTACTTTGCATGACGTTCAAAAGCCCAGCTGGCATAGCCTTTGTTGTCACTGCTTAATAAATGATTGCTGCCAGGATAGGAGACTGCATGGGTGGCAAACCAGGTGATGGCACCTAATGGTTGACCACCCCGGGTAAACCTGAGTTGCTGAACAATCCGGTCGATAGAGTCCTTTTGGCTGGCATCCACATTATTTTCATAGGCCGACAAAGAGCGATTGCGGCTGGCATTGTCCAATAACCCGGTTTTCATCCAGATCTCAGAAGGAGCGAGGTCTTCATGGGCCATCCTGACGGCCTGAACAATGCCCGATACCATCTTTTCAAAAGCCCTGTCATCGAATACGCCATGAGGCATATTGTATAGAAAATGATGGGACTGACCGGCTGCTGCACTGTGGGTATGAGTCGCTGTCAGGATGACGTTATGACGGTTATAAAGAGAACCAAACTGCTGTTCCAACCGGGTGAGAACCGCTTGGTAAACACTGGCAAAAACAGCTCCGGCATCAATGACCACAATGGCAAGACGATGACTTTTCTCATCCTGACTCACCACAAATGCTCTGGCCCACTGACGATCATTTATTCCGGCACTGATCTGACTGCTATCGGCATAACCCATCATGCCACTGCCCACTGCCGGGCCGGTGATATCCGCTTTACTGACCCCTACCCAATAAGAAGCACTGGCCCAGGGCGTCAAAAGGAGCAGCATTAAAATGAGGCTACCAGGAGGAAATGTGAGTCGGTTCATAAATACCCCTATCAATTCAGGAGAGGGGAGTATAGCTGGCTCTCAGATTTAGCAAGGCTCACAGGACAGGTAATTGGGGAAAACTACCATAAAAACCACAGCAAAAACACAGTTATCCAACAAGTTATCCACAGGATGCACCTGATTTTATAGAAAGGTTATAAAGCGGTTGCCAGTGAGAAAGGAAAGGAGGTTGCAATACAGAAATAATCTTTTCCCACATTGGCGAAAAAAGATTATTTCTGCGGTATCACTATTGCTTCATCATCATGCCAACCAGTTGCAGCATCTGCATTTCTGTCTGGCAAATTTTCTGAAGATCTGCCTGGGTCTCCCTGCTCATATCACCCAGTCGATCATTCATTTCATCCTGTCCGTGCCATTTTTCAGCAGCCATATCTTCCGGGTAAGCCTCTACCAGTCTGTCATGGAGTCCCTGCTGCTTTTCCCAGAGAACACTGAGCATAACGATAAGAATGGGAGGAGCCTGCCCTGTGAGTGAACGAAGCCTGATATAGGTCCAGTACAACTGAGCAATTCGAAAAGTGCTGTTGCGCAGACACAAAAGGGATAGATAAGCTTCTTCCTGATCAGTCATGAAGTGTCTCCTCGGTCCTATAGGGCACCCAGAACTCCTCATCAGAAGACTTACGACTGTCTTAAGGCTTGGGTAATACTGCGGATGAGGGTCACTCAGACAGCCTTCAGAAAGCAACCCATAAAATCACTGTAACATGGTCATCACAATTGCCCATAGAGAAAATCGACTCATTTTCCAGCTTCTGAACAGAGGTCATCAACAACCGGAAAAATCTCTGGTTAAAAAAGTTATCCACTTTTCCACAAAAACCCTTATCAACCCCCTGAATGAACTGTGGATAAGTGAAAAGCAGCCTTTGAATCCGGCTTCATTGAAGAGCTGGTTAAAAAATAGCCAACACCTCAATAAATAACCCTCGCCCGGCCACTTACCCTTTTAAGCGGTTTGACGGCTACTTAAGAACGGCACCCGGCGGCTGTCTGATCACACGTCTGATACCTAGCCAACCTGACAGGCCAATCAGCAAAGCACTGATAATGGGTAGCGTAAACCAGAGCCAGATAGCAGGCTGCCAGGAAAGCTCAAAGACCTGAACATTCAACCAAACGCTACAGAGTTCTGTGCCTAAAACGGCGATCACGCCGGAGAATGCTCCCATAATGAAGAATTCTCCTGTCTGCATGATCACAAGTTGCTTTCTGCTTCCACCCAGAGATCGAATTAAAGCGCCCTCACGCAGTCGGGTATCAAGACTGGCTTCTACAGCCGATGCCAGTACCAGCAAACCCGCCAGCAGCAGCGCCAGAAGCATGGCTTCCACCGCAAGAACGGACTGCTCAAGCATCATCTGAACCTGACTGATAACAGCATCCATATCCAACAGACTGATGGTTGGAAACTGTCGAACCAGTTCATTCAAAACCAGCCGGTCATCAGGTGGCAGATAAAAACTATTCAGCCAGGTGGCTGGCAACCCCTTCAGAGAAGTTTCTGGCAAAACCATATAAAAGTTGGGTTGGAAGGACTCCCATTGAACTTCCCTGATACTGGTGACCTCGGCAGTCAGTTTCGTCCCCGCAATCATGAACGACAGTTCATCACCCAGATTGACCCCCAGGTGTTCGACAATAGACTTCTCAATGGAAATCTCACCGGTATCACCCGGTTGCCACCAATCCCCTGCCACTATCTCGGCTTCAGATACAGGTTGGTCTGACCAGGTCATGTTCAACTCACGATGCAGGGAGTTATGATCCCTCTGCTTTTCTGAAACAGCCTCTTTGGCCGGCTGACCATTGATTTCAATCAGACGACCCCGAACCATAGGATAAAGGGACGTTCCTTCTATATCATTGCTCTGCAGGAAGTTCTGAAAGGGCTCCACTTCTGCCGACTGAATATTGATCGCAAAGTAATTGGGGGTTTTCTCAGGTAATTGTTGCTGCCAGCGTTGCAGTAAATCTGTTCTTACCAACAGCACCAACGCCATAGCCATGAACGTCAGGGTAAAGGCTATCAGCTGGGCAGATGTTTGTCCCTGTTCCTGCAGCAGTCGTTTCACACCAAGCCGCCAGACCATAGGTACGGGCTGCTCTGAAAGGCGACGATGAACGCTTGCTAGTCCGACTTTGACCGCCAGCATGATTATTGATATGACGGTGCCGACCCCAAGAATGATTCCCGCTGTCATCAAAAACTGGCCTGTGTGATACCAGAGCAGCAACAACATGGAAAGCAGAGATAGCCCATACACTGACCAAACGCCTGCGGCAGACGGTGTCAGCTCACGTCTTAGCACCCTCAATGGCGTAACTTCCCTCAGCCTCAGTAAGGGAGCCAGTCCAAATCCAATCAGTGTAATAATTCCGGTCAAACCACCCAGAACCATGGGCATAGAACCGGCCTCCGGGAGCCATACGGGTAAAACACCCGCCAACAGTTTGACCACTCCCGTTTGTAACAACCAGCCAATGAACACTCCGGGTAGTGCAACCAGAATAGCCATCAAGAGCAGCTCTCCGATAAAAATCTGCATGAGCTGATTCTGCTGCGCTCCCATGCACCGCATCACAGCGATACCATCAAAGCGTCGTTCGGCAAAGCGGCGACTGGACATGGCAACTGCGATACCTGCCAGAAGCATGGCAGCAATACTGCCCAGTCCCAAAAACTGCCTTAGAAGTACAACAGAACTGCGCAGGTCTTCACGGTCGTCTTCTGCCAGATTCAGCTTTTCGCTGTCGGATAAAAGGGGCTCAATCTTATTTTTGAATCCTGTCAGCTGGTGTTCTTCGCCCGCAATCAAGGTTTTCCAGTGAACCCGACTGCCTGGCTGGATAATTCCAGTAGCATCCAGATCGTTTATGTTGAACATCAGGCGGGGAGACAGACTGTAAAAACCACCCCCACGATCGGTTTCCAGAGTGATGGCACGTGCGACTTTGAACTCTGACTCCCCAAGTATCAAAGTGTCGCCTACTTCAACGCCCAGGAGCGGAAACAATCTGGGCTCCAGCCAGACTTCCCCTTCGTCAGGCGTATCCTCAGTCACTTCATCCGGTGCAAAAGGCTGATCAGCCGCTCTCATTTGCCCACGTAGGGGATAATTACTGGATACCGCTTTAGCTGAAACCAGCTGCATCTGATCTCCAGCCATGACTACTGAAGGAAACTCCAGAACAGTGGCCTGCTCAACAGGTTGGCTTGCTATCGTCTGACTCACCTCTTCAGACAGCTTTGTGGGACTGCTAATGACCAGATCAGCCCCCATCACCTCGGCTACCTGTCTACCCAGTGAAAGTTGTAGCCTGTCGCTGAAAATCGCGATAGCGGTGCTGACGCTCACTGCCATCAGAAGAGATAACATCAGCAGCCAGAGTTCACCGGATCGCCAGTCCCTCACCAGAAAACGCCAAGAGAGCATAAGACTTCGACTCATTTGGCTGCTCCGGAGTGTTCAACCTCTTCTTCCAGACGCCCCTGAGTCAGCTTTAAGACTCGCTGACAGCGCCGGGCTAACTGCAAATCGTGAGTCACCAGAACCAGGGTTGTTTTGTTTTCCCGGTTCACTTCAAAGAGCAAGTTAATGATACTTTCCCCGGTTTTTTCATCCAGATTGCCCGTCGGCTCGTCTGCAAACAGAATGTCTGGCTGCCCGGCAAAAGCCCTGGCAATGGCAACCCGCTGTTGTTCTCCACCGGATAACTGTCTGGGGTAGTGAGTCAGCCTTTGAGATAATCCCACCCTTTCAAGTAACGTTCTGGCATGCGTCTGGGGGCTCTCTTTTCCTGCCAGTTCCAGGGGTAGCATGACGTTTTCCAGTGCGGTCAGATTGGGCAGAAGATGGAAAGACTGAAAAACAAAGCCGGTATGATCAGCCCTGACCCGGGCTCTGGCGTCTTCATCCAGATGATCAATCCGGTTTCCAGCCAGAGCCACCTCACCCTGAGTAGGCTGATCAAGACCTGCAAGAATGCCCAGCAGAGTAGATTTGCCGGACCCTGAAGTCCCGATGATGGCGACAGACTCCCCGGACTTGATCTTGAGATCGAGTCCGGACAAGATGGTGAGCGATCCACTCCGGGCTGTCACTGTTTTAATCAGAGATTGCGCCGAAACGGCAATGGGGGATCCTGTGCTAATAATCATACGCAGTTGTTTGCCGATGTATAAATTAATTGTTATTGGGCGGTTTTTTTCTGTGAAAAATAGTGCGTTTTACCCGCGTTCATATTCGAGGATGACACAAAATAGTCTTTTTTTCTCATGGCTTTCTATACGCTCATGGCTGTTTATCGGATCTCTCACCCTGAGCTGGAATACATCCGCAGCCGAGAAAACCCTGCTGGTTTATGGTGACAGTCTCAGTGCGGCTTATGGTATTGAAATTAATCAAGGATGGGTTCATTTATTACAGCAAAAAATGCAACAAGCCAACCCTGACTGGAAAGTGGTCAATGTCAGTATCAGTGGCGAGACAACAGCGGGAGGCCTGAGTCGGCTAAAAACGACACTAGATAAATATAAGCCTAAGCTCATACTTTTGGAATTGGGGGCAAACGACGGGCTTCGGGGCACTTCTCTGGAGAGCACGAAACAGAACCTTGAAAAAATGATTGAAATGGCCCAGGCCAATAACGTCAAAACCGTCCTGTTTGAGATGCAGATTCCTCCCAATTACGGACCAATCTATACCCGTAAATTTACAAACATTTTTCAGGAACTGGGCAAAACCTACAACCTGACTGTTGTACCCTTCTTTCTTCAGGGTGTTGCAGGAAACAGTAATTTGAATCAGCCTGATGGCATCCACCCAAGCGCCGGCGCACAACCAAAACTGCTCAAAAATATCTGGACTACTCTCCAGCCACTCCTGAAGTGAAATTAAACTGCCCAACCATCTGTCGGCCACTGACTTAGAGCCTCATCCGGTTGGAGGGGATCTGCCCTTCTTTGAAGAAATTTTCGGGCTGGCAGGTCAAATTTTTCGTCTATGCTCATATTCGTTTTTTATTAGGGACGGATTGAGCTATGCGTCATTATTTTATTCATCAATCAAGATGGCTTTTTTTATTTGTTTTGTTATCGGGTCCACAAGTGCTGGCCAACCCCTGTAAGCATTGCGGCAAAGAGAGTGAGCCCGGTAAGGATGGGCAAATGTTCTGCCAAACCTGTAACTCATTGAAGTTTACTTCTCCACCTCCCAGCCCGTCATCCTCCGATAATGAAAGTTTGAAAAACTTTGCAGCTCGAAAGAACGCCACCGAAACAATAAACTCCATCACACCTTCTCCCAAGGTAGCTCCGTCATCCTATAGCATCTCGTTATCGAAGGGTAAAAATGATGATGAGTTGATGGCTCAAATTCGCGTCAATGACATGGCTCGAATTCATGTCAGTGACATGGTTGTTGATGGCGCTGTGCGGGAAGATAGCGATGCATTTACTAAGGTGCTTGCCAAGGTTATTGCTCAGGATCTGATGGAGATTGATGAAAACATGAAGGTGAGTCATCTGAAAGTTAAGCTGGAGGAGAGTCATCATCTGCAGAAGTTGTTGAAGATGGTGGAACAACAACTAAAGCAGTTGAAGATGTTGCAAAAGTCGCAAAAACTGTACCATGCACAGCTCAATGCAGGCGCTCTGAAGACACAAAAGATGCCAATTCATGAAAAGCTAATAGCTCTTAATCATGAGAGAGCGGCGAAAATAGCCTCATCTCAATGGCCGAGCCTGTCAGATATGCGAATGACTAATCTGCTCAGTGCTGAGTTTCAGAATTCTCAACTGATGATGGATCTTACCTCAGTTTTCCAGGCTATTCAGGGAGGAAATATGATACAGCTGCTCATTACTCAGAGTGTGGCAGCAGATGAGGGCAGTCAGGCTGCTGCAGGTACAGTTACGCCGATGATACTTGGCTTTATTATTCCAGACCCTGCTATGGACGGTCATAAAGAGTCTACAGATATGCACCTGCTCACGGGAACCCGGCCAGTGCAAGTAAATCAAGATAATTTAAAAAACGTACTCACAGACATGATGAAGGCACTCGGTGAAAACAAACACAATGCTCATTTATCTTTACACTTCTTTCTGAGCCCTCCAACGTATCTTCACGATAACGAAGATCCTCTACCATCAACGTTCAATATCGAAAATTCAATTAATCTTAATCCTTCCCTTGGCGGATTTGCCTTCGACAAGGTCTTTTGACCACAAACAGTATTTGATCAGCCCGAGGATGTATTTTTTGCCGCTGTTCTCAGGTGACGCGGGAAGTGCTTTGTTAATTGATTCATGATGGGTATCTCCTGCGTTGTGAGGGATAAAAGCTTGCAGCCGGGTTGTGATTTTTGAAGACGTCCTCAAATCAGCGCTTCAGGTTGAAAAGTTTTAAACGGCCAGACTGCTGGTTCTGATGTTGCGATTGAACCGCATCATGGAATGAACCCTGATCCTTCATGGCCCCGACATATCATCGGGCCGGGCGGGTCTTGCCTTTCGTTGAGACATATTCTGGCTGGCAGGGAAAGATTTTAGTCTATGCTCATATTCGCTTTTGATTAAGGGCGGATTGAGATATGCGGCATTATTTTATTCATCTGGCGAGATGGTTTTTCTTATTTATTTTGTTGTTTAGCCTAAAAGTGTCAGCTAGCCCCTGTAAGAATTGCGGTAAAGAGAATGAGCCCGGTAAGGATCCGCAAATGTTGTGCCAAGCCTGTGATTGCGAGAAGCTTACTTCTCTGGCTTCCAGTCCGTCATCCCCCGCTAATGAAGGTTTGAAAAACTCTGCAGCCAAAAAGGACGCCACCGGAGCAACGAACGATGAGATACCTGTTCCCCCCAAGTTAGATCCGTCACCCTATGGGATCTGGTTAACGAAGGATGAAAATGAAGGTTCGTTGAAGGCTCGAATTCAAGTTAGTGACGAGACTTTGGATGCTTTTGAGCGGGAAGACGGCAATGCATATGCAAGGGCAGTTGCCAAGATACTTGCTCTGAATATGACCGAGATTGCTGAAGACATGGATGTGAATGAATTGGATGTTAGTTTGGAGGGGGAGCATCACTGTCAAAAGAAAATGGAGAGGCGGGATCCTCAAAACCTGCATAAGTCCCTGAAATTTTTTATGCGTCGCTTTCAAAAACAGATGAAGAAGGGGGCTCACAGTCAGTTGGAGAGGTTGCAAGAACTGCATCAGGCACAGCTTAATGCAGGAGCCCTGCAGATAAAAAAGATGCCAATCCACAAAAAGGCAACAGCCCTTACTCATAAGGGAACTGCGAGAATAGACCCCTCTCAATGGCCGAACCTGTCAGATATGGGAATGACTCTCCTGCTCAGTGCTGAGTTTCAGAATTCCCAACTGATGATGGATCTTACTTCAGTTTTTCAGGCTATTCAGGAAGGAAATATGATACAGCTGATCATTACTCGAATGGTAGTGGCCGATGAGGGCAACAAGGCTGCCGCCGCCACAGTTAAGCCGATATTGCTTGGAGCTATTATTCCGGACCCTGCTATGAACGGTCATACAGAGTCTACGGATATGCACCTGCTAATGGGGCGGCTGCCAGTGCATGTTAATCAGGATAATTTAATGAACGTACTTACAGCCATTATGCAGGCGCTCGGTAAAAGACGGCGCAATGCTCATTTATCTTTACACTTTTTTCTGAGCCCTCAAATGTCTATTCAGGACATCGAAGATCCTCTACCATCAACGATCAATATCGAACATTCGATTAATCCTGATCCTTTTCTTGGCGGCTTTGCCACTGATAAGTCCTTGTAACTGCGCACAGTATTGTCGAATTAATACAATCAGTGCAATCATCACTGACTTAGAAGTCAGAAGACGTTTACTCTGCTGATTCTGACGATGCGATTTGAACGCATCATGAACTGACCTCTGATCCCGGACGAGCTCGTCATATGATCGAGTAGTATGGGACTTGCCTCTCTCTATGAATTCTGTTGGCGGGCAGTGCAAAATTTTAGTCTATGCTCATATTCGTTTTTTTATTAAGGACGGATTGAGATATGCATGGTTATGTTATTCATCCATCGAGATGGCTTTCTTTATTTGTTTTGTTGCTTAGTGTGAAAGTGCTGGCTGCCCCCTGTACCTGTCAGCGTTGCGGCAAAGAGCTGTTCTGCCGAACCTGTGATTCCGGGAATTCTACTTCTCCACCACCTGGTTCGTCATCCTGCGCTGATGAAGATTTGGAAAGCTCTGCAGCAAAAAACACCACCGGAGCAACGAGCTCTGAGACACCTGATCCCGATGAGGGTTATCCCTTACCCTATAGGTTCTTGACGGTAGAGAAGGATGAAAATAATGATGCGTTAATTGTTCATGTTAAAGTCGTACGCAGGATTATTGATGCCATCGAGCGGGAAGCAGATGCCGATAAATGTGTCAGGGTATTGGCTGAGCAGATTGCTTCTAATCTGGTAGATGTGGCCAATCTCAGGGGGTTAGATCATGTAAATTTTAAGTTGGACGAGGGGGATAGGGAGCGTCTGCCAAAGCTATTTGAGATGGTGGAGCAAAAGCAAAAGCAGATGGAGTTCTTGAAAAAAATGTTTCTGGCAGCGCGCAGAGCAGGAGCCGGAGCCGAATGGCCAATAGTAATAAATCACCCAATCCATGTAATGAAGTCCCCAATCCATGAAAGGGTAGAAACTCTGACTCAAGAAAGAGCCGCGAAAATAGACTCATCCCAATGGCCGGATCTGTCAGATATGGGAATGTTTCACCTGCTCACTGCTGAGTTTCAGAACGCCTCACTGATGATCGATCTCACTTCTGTTTTTCAAGCTATTCAGGAAGGAAATTTGATACAGCTGATCATTACCCGAATGGCAGTGGCCGATGGGGGTAATCAGGCTGCCGCGAGCACAGTCACGCCGGTGATGCTTGCAGCTATTATTCCGGATGCCTTCACTGGGTGCAGCCTTTGCAGCGGTGACGGTCAAACAGATTCTACGTATATTCATCTGGTATGGGGAACCCCGACAATGGATATCAATGAACAAAACCTGCCCCTGCCAGTGCGTTTTAAACAACATAACTTAATGAATGTACTCACAGCCGTTATGAATGTAGTCAGTGAAAACGAGCACAATGCAGATTTATCTTTACACCTTTTTACAACCCCTCGAACCTATGTTATTCAGGATGACGAATATCACCCATTGTGTAGACTCAATCTCAGAGATCGGATTAATCCTGGCCTTCCCGTCAGCGTAATCGCCACTGATGGTGGAATAAGTCAATAAGTGCAATCATCACAAGTTCAGGAGTCAGTAGACGTTTGTTGTGCTGACTCCATTGAATGGTAAAAAAAGCCCCCAGTGTTTTGCGGCTGATGGCATTGCTGATAGCTGCAAGGCTGAGTCCCGAGAGCTGTTTCCAGTTCACATCGCTTTTGATAGGCCCCCGACTCTTAACGGCGATCAGGTTAAACTGCATGATTTCGTTGGCAACAATCTCGTTTGCTCCATTTTCCCCAAGCATGTCCCGAGACAGAACCCGGCACTTTCGACTGACCTCCCTGGCATCAGGCCTGCTTGAATACTCCGTCAGCAAATAACCCTGCTCAAGTCGGTGATGGGCCTCCCGGGCATTTGCCTGAGCATAACAACTGAGACGCCAGGCTCCCGCTGAGGTACCCAGAAGGTTCAGGGGTTGCTGCCTGTCTTTGAAGTATTCTCCTATCAGACACTTGTCCAGACCTGTTAGCACGAACCATTTAGGACCGCCCGAAGCTCCCAGTATGACATCAATACCGGACTGAGGAAGACCTTCATCTCGTATTTTTGCCAGAGCCCCGGAACCGGCCCTGATTTCAAGGACATCAGCCATTACCGGACTGCTCTGACAACGCTTGTCGGATATCTTCAGGGATGGGAGAAGCTTTCCCGGCCTGATAATCATAGTGAATCAACACTGCCTTGCCTCGTGCCGCCAGAACGTCTTTCTGCCAAGCTTCATGATAGATACACATGGATGAATTACCCACCTTCTCAAGGCAGGTTCTGATTTCAACATCAGCCCCGTACTTTAGCTGTGCTGTATATTCCACTTCAATTCTGGCAATGATCAGTCGCCAGGTTTCGGTATCCAGACCCGGAGAAAACAGACGAAATATCGGCTCTCTGGCCTGTTCAAACCATACGGGCAGAACCGTGTTATTTATGTGCCCCAGGGCATCTGTCTCAGAAAAGCGGGGAGAGAGGGTATGCAGGTACATCAGTATTCTTCTTTATAATTGGAAACCTGCTTTGAATAGACTGCAATGGCTTCCTGCTGTCAGTATTATTGTTTAATCAGTTTCCTATGATGCCTGCATGAGAAAAAGATGCAAATAGTCGTTTAGCATGTCTGAAGCTATTCAGGATACACAATGGCAGGAGTCCATTTCAGCCATTCAGGCTTCGGTTCGTCAGCCAACTCGAACGACGTTTCCGGAGCAACCCGAACTCCCTGCTCTGGTGTCGCAAAGGCGATGCCACCTGCCAGAACCGCTTCGAGAGACTCTGTTCGAATGCTGGCACCACTGAACAAACCAAAGTGGAAATCCACGCCACTGGCATTCCAGAATTGGCTTTTTTTGGTGACCAGCGGAGCGTAGCGATCCTCGATGTTGAGAAAAATAATGACTTTGTTGGCCGGGTTACCTAGCTTGAATCCGGTGACCACACCTACCGGAATTTCCCGGTAATAAACGGGATTGCCCGGTTTAATGGAGCCCAGTTGAGTGCTGACCAACTGAATACGCAGACCACCAGAGCGAGGCTGGTCGTCAGGCGCTCGTGGGTCTGCAACAAAAACATCACGCTTGGCAGCAGCTTGAGAGCGTGCCGGCGACACGCTGATATAAAGACCCGTCAGCAGTGTTTCCAGATGAGCCGTGTTAGTCAGGCCAAGTTTGGGTTTGACCAGCCAGAATCTGGAACCTCTGCGAGCCAGCCAATCTGCGCTTTCATTAAGCAATATTGTGGCTTGTATGGCTTTTTTGGCATCATCCAGATTAAGCTCTGTTACTCTTCCCATTTCCAAACCTTTGTACTTCAGTCGTGTACCTACCTGAAGGCCATCCGCAGATTCAAACTGAATGTGTATGAACTTGCCTGTTTCGCTTGCCTGATTAATATCGTCATACAAAATAAACCGGGTTTTGTTGGGAACTCTGGCTGCATCAGGGTTAGGGGTTTTAAATGCAATGCCGCCTGATAGCATAGAATTTAGTGTGCCCGCCCTGACCTTGAACCCCTGCAATCCACCTTCCAATGTCACACCGCTGATATTCCAGAAAAGTGTACTTTTATTCACAAGATGTTGATATTCAGGCTTGATCAATATTTTGACCACCACACCGTCTTTTCCCAGCGAGTAGGACTCCACCTCACCGACAGGCATCTTTCTGTAGAGGACAGGACTCCCTTGATTCAGGCCTTCAAGAGAGTCGGCCCTGAGTTCAAGGTGCAAGCCCGGAGAGGAGGGTGAAGCCGGAGGCTTATTGGCCAGACCCATGAACTCTTTTTCCGGTTCTGCTTTTTTCATATCAACCTGACTGACATCCATAGCGATATAGCGGCCAGCCAACAAGGTTTCCAGACCGGTGATGCCTTTCAGGTTTATTTGTGGTGCCACCATCCAGAAACGGGCACCTTTTACCAGAATGTTCCCGGCTTCGGGACGAATAACGGCCTCGGCAATAATGGCTGAGTAATCCTCATTAAACGACGTATCTTTGATAACGCCCACTTCCATACCATGGAACAGTATTTTTGATTTCTCCTGACCAAGGGCAACATCCAGAGGGAACTTAATAGAAATACGGATACCCGCTTCCGCTGCATCATAATCGTTATACAAAGGAAAGCGGGCTCCATCGGAAGCTTCCGGCTCTTTTTCCTCCCATTCCGGAGTGTAAAGAGCAACCCCGCCCTGAATCATGGAAATCAACGACTGAGTTCTCACCTTCAGGTGGGTCAGGCTTCCGGAAATATCCACTCCCCCTGCATTCCAGAAGCGGGTATTTTTTCTAATCAGATGTCTGAACATCGGCTTGATGTATATATGGATATCGACCCTTTCGTCATCGGACGAGAGAGCGTAACGAGTTACTTCGCCAATCTTTAGACGACGATAATAAACCGGACTACCCTCCTGCACAGAAGACAACTCATCAGCCTGAAGTATCAGGCTCAGTCCACCTTCGTTAATGCCCGGCGTGGGTGGCGACTTTAGCGCCGAAAAGGACAGCTGCTTGCTACCCTTCCCAGAAGGCTTAAAAGCGATATAGTTGCCAGAGACCAGAGTATCCAGACCAGACACTCCCGCTACAGAAAGTTGCGGCTGAACCAGCCAGAACTGACTGTTATCCCTGAGATAATTCTCCATCTGCCGGTCCATTTCCAGCACGACATCGACACCTTCAAGGTCGTCTGTCATGGTCATTCGGGCCACTTTACCGATCGCCAGACCGTTGTACCTGACTTCTGTTTTGCCCACCTGCATGCCTTTGGCGCTGTCAAAGTGAACGTGAACTTCCAGACCGTGTTGATAAAGGGTTCTCCAGATCAGAAAGGCAACGATCATCAAAGCAATGGCAGGCAGCAGCCAGATGGCTGGAACACGACGACGCTCTTTCAGATCAGCGTTCACAGCGATCTTTTTATCGCTCATTGTTGATCTCCTTTCAGACTGAACTGCCTTGACCGGTCCCAAAGTAATCTGGGATCAAAACTCATTGCCGCCCACATAGTCAGCACCACTACCGCAGCAAACGCAAAAGCCGCAGGACCCGCCGTCACAGTGCCCAAATGCCCGAACTGCACCAGTGCAACGAGCAGCGAGATAATAAAAATATCCAGCATGGACCAGCGGCCAATCCAGACAATCAGTCGATACAAGACGGTCTGACGACCCGGGTTCATCCTTCGTGTATGCACACAAACCAGCAGCCACACCATGCCCAAAAGTTTCATCAGAGGGACCAGGATGCTCGCTGTAAAAACCAACAGAGCAATGGGTGCCATACCATGATGCACCAGCTCTATAACACCCGACATGATGGTATCCGGCTTGCTGCGCCCAAATCGGCTTACGGTCATTATCGGCAGCATATTTGCAGGTATGTAGAGCAGTCCGGCGGTCAGGGTCAGAGCCCAGGACCGGGACAGACTGTCTTTTTTTCTTAACCGCACTTTACTGCCACAACGGGGACATCGGTCATCTTCTGCCTGACAAACCTTGTGGCAATCCAGACACAGTTTTATCCCACGGTCAGCACCACTGGACATCAGGCTGGATTGATCCGGATCCGATGCAGTCATTCATCCTCTCCCAGCATTGTCCAGATCTCATGTTCATTCAGGTTCAGGGTGATGATCAATTCACAAAGCATCAGCCCGGCAAAGCAATACAAGCCTATGCCTACCTGCGCACTGGCCATATCTGCCAGTTTGATGACCGCCACCAGGGCACCCAGAAAATAGATTTCCGTCATACCCCACTCTTGCAGATGGGCATACAGTCTGAGCAGACTTCTGGATAACCTGCGCCACCGGCCGTTGACGGCAGGAACTTTGATGCTAGTCACTATGATCTGAAGCAGAATCAAAAGACGCAGCAGAGGGATCAGAATGGCAAACAACAGAACCAGTAAGGCAATTGCACCATAATCCCCTTGATAAAGAGCGACAACACCTCCGGAAATGGTGCTTTGCTGAACATTCCCCAGAATGTCCATGGACAGAACAGGGTAATAATTGGCCGGTATGAACAGAATTAAACCGGTCACAACAAGAGCCAGGCAACGCTGGATGCCTGCAGGGCGGTGAGACTCCAGCACACAGCCACATCGAGGGCATGCAGCCTGCTGCCGATAGGCTGGATCATGTCTGAAGACCGGGGTATTTATCATCAGGTCACAGTCAGGACAAAGCCTGATGCCTGAATCAAAACTCGTCTCTTTTTTAACCATACAGGTATATCTGGGGAAGAAACTGAACAAATTCTGCCATATAATCTGCCAGTGAATTTTAGCTGTTCTGATTGCCTTGTCTCTATATCGGCAGCACGGACCAGTACTGCGCCCCGGTTCACTGTGAGGCGTCAATAACAGATACACAATGATTCAAGAGGTCAAGGTATGCTTCCCGTTGAGCGTCGAGAGCACATTCTGTCTTACGTT
>NZ_JAHHPQ010000200.1:0-1082 GCF_024606245.1 Endozoicomonas sp. SESOKO2 | reverse complement strand
CAATATTCTTCAGAGGATTTTCATACTCCTCTGAGTCGTCTTCCTCTCCATCTGCCTCATCTTACGGAACTTCTGAAAGAGCAACAGAGATTCCAACGCTGGTACGCCGCTATCTGCGCCTCATCCGCCGTTGTTCTGGCACACCACTCTCTTCTCGATAATGTACGCGCGACCTGCTACCCCACTTTTTTTGATCAACTCGAGGGGGCTCTGCCACAACCGGAAAACCCGGTGGTCATTGATCAGAAAAACCGAGTGATCACCGCTCAGGGACCCGGCTGCGCCATGAGTTTCAGCTTCGCTCTGGTTGACGCGGTCTACGGTAAAGACGCATACCGCCCGATAGCCAAACAGATGCTGGCAGACTGGGCGCTTTAAACACAGACTCCAGACGCTGGACGGTTGACTTCCAGCAGCCATGAGCCATATGTTTTTCGTTACGCCCGGACTTAAAAAAGGAGCCCTCTTTCGTACGAAAAAATAATGGCTCTATCTTATACTCACGAAGGCTTCCCTTAGGGAAAGGATGTATGTTTTGATAAAAAAAAGGGGTTAAAAAAAAACAGGTACGGACGCCTGTATTCATTAATAAAGCCTTGAGGTGCTGATTTTGGAAAGCATTATCATTCTATTCTTATGTGGGCTGGCTCTCTATCAGTTAAGCCTCAGACAAGACAAAATGGCTGAGCAGCTGATCGCCCGGACGTTTAACCGGTTTGAGCGACGCTATAACGACATTACATACTCTTGCCTGAACTCTACAGTTGTCAAAAAGCAACTGCACGGTTTTCCTTCAGTTCCTCTGGTACCTTCTGTCAACTATACAGCCAGAGCCTTATGTTACTCCGAGAACAAAAACTGGTTCTGGTTTGATGCCAGTATCCGAAACATGAAGCTCTGCTCAACCAGCATAACGCCTGTATCACATCCAGATGCCTGCGATGCACTCAGTAGCGATCCGGAAATACTCAGTCAGTATTTTCCAGAGAAAAAGGTCAACGAATCCAAGGCCGAGACCAGTATATGATGCTAGCAGCCTGTCGGACTTAAGCGTCCGTAGCGAGGATTGCAAGAAATTGAGG
>NZ_JAHHPQ010000199.1:0-1680 GCF_024606245.1 Endozoicomonas sp. SESOKO2 | reverse complement strand
CTGAAAAAGTATTTAATATTACTTATTTCCATCTGTAGGATAGCCTCCCTTCAGGCATCTGTGCCTGATATGTCCATTAATTTGAAAAAGCTCATAAATGAGAAAATTCAACGAGAAAAACATCCAGGCTAGAGGTTGGAGTTGGAGTAATGAGACAAGTTCAGGTGTTTAAAAAGACACTGCTTTCCGTAGCCGTAGTCACGGCAATTGGTGGTCGCATTGATTATTCGCAGGCTCAATTCTTTGTGGATAATAAAGAGTTTTTTAAAACAGCAGAGAAACTGGATCTTTCCGAAATGGTAAAAGTTCGGGAGGGAATGGCTGCTGATAATCCGCTGAAAAAACAGGCTGATATGGCAATTGCTCGCTATCAGACTTATAAGGTTAAGTATGACGAAAAACACACGGATGATGAGCGTTTCTTTCTCAACATCAGCTTTTGGAAGCATCTTCGAGCTGAAGCACCTGAATTCTTCTTGTTGAATGAAAAAAGTGCATCCACTGCCACTGATGATGGCAAGCCAACAGAAGAAAAACCTTTAGTAAATCGTGAAAAGTCTGCTTTGGGAAAATTCCAAAGAGATCTTGAATCATTGGATGCTGCAGAAACAAAATCCAGCTTCAGTGGTGAAGATTATGGTCTCAATAAGGGGCTCCTTAAAAGCGCTGGACAAAGCCTTAATCAAGCAAGGGACTTATACGTAAAAAGCTTGCTAGAACTTGAAGATGCGAAAATTAAGGATGCCATTCTTATTGAAAAGGAAGTGATAGATGAGGCTACCAATGTAGCTAAAAAGATTAAGGTGGCTCCCGATGCAATCGTACTAAAAGGCTTGGACTTATCTGACGAAGGCGTTAGAAAAATAGTTCTTGAGAAGCTCGCTAAGGTTGAAGAAGTCTTTGAATTAATGGTGGATGGCAATGGTAAAATGGCTGAGCTTGGCTTTAAAACCAGAGTATTTGAACTGGGTGGTTTAGGTAGTGGCTTTAAAGAAGGTGAGACATTGCCTGTGATAGCATCAGCTGCGACTGGAGACGCTCTTGATAAGAGGGCATACGGTACCGTTGTTCTTTCTGAGAAATCCAGTGTCGTGCATCAAGGTTTTGGTACAAAGGAACGAGCACTCGATGCGTTTGTTGCTAAAGAAGGTACGTCTGTACGTGTCGCGAAAGATGGAGCTATACGATCTACAGTCATCTATCTGAAAGATGTTGATGAAGTAACGGGTGTTGATATCGAGAGTGATGGAATCAAAATCAAGCCTGTTAATACTTTTGTAGACTTGATTGGTGTTCTTCCCGAGAAATTGGAAGTTATGGAAGCAACCAAGAGTGAGAATGGTAAAAAGGTTTATCAGCCTGTTGCGCGAAAATCCACAGTAGCGGTTATCGAAGGTGCCAAAAAAGGTACTGTTAACTTAAAAGGCTATGAAGATGTTCATGTCAAAGGTTCTAGGTTAACCGTTCGGCAGTTAGGTGTTGCGGAAGATGGTGTTACTCCAGCATCCAGTAATGTCACCTTCACAGACAGTGATATTATTGTTGATGCAGGCTTAGACGATTCAGTCAAAGGCGGGAAAGGAATTGTAGCCGGTCAGAATATTGTTTTGAGTAATAGTCTTCTACGCATCCAGGAAGAACACAAGATTGCTCTGGAAAGCAATGCTTCCGATGTGTTCG
>NZ_JAHHPQ010000198.1:0-1251 GCF_024606245.1 Endozoicomonas sp. SESOKO2 | reverse complement strand
TGGATGCCTTGGCAGTCAGAGGCGATGAAGGACGTGGTAATCTGCGAAAAGTCTTGGGGAGCCGATAAACAGGCGCTGATCCAGGAATGTCCGAATGGGGAAACCCACTCACACAAGTGAGTATCCTTAACCTGAATACATAGGGTTTAGGAGGCGAACCCGGGGAACTGAAACATCTAAGTACCCGGAGGAAAAGAAATCAACCGAGATTCCCCCAGTAGCGGCGAGCGAACGGGGACCAGCCCTTAAGCAATTTTTGGTCTAGTGGAAGGCTCTGGAAAGTGCCGCCATAGTGGGTGATAGCCCCGTACACGAAAGGCCATTTATTGTGAAATCGAGTAGGACGGCACACGTGAAATGTTGTCTGAACATGGGGGGACCATCCTCCAAGGCTAAATACTCCTGACTGACCGATAGTGAACCAGTACCGTGAGGGAAAGGCGAAAAGAACCCCGTTGAGGGGAGTGAAACAGAACCTGAAACCGTGTACGTACAAGCAGTGGGAGCAAGGGGCTAGTATCAAGATACAAGTGTCAAGAGGAATAACCATCAGGTTTACGTCCATCCAATCTTGTTTCTTGTCTCTTGATACTAGTCTCTTGTAACTGCGTACCTTTTGTATAATGGGTCAGCGACTTATTTTCTGTGGCAAGGTTAACCGCATAGGGAAGCCGTAGCGAAAGCGAGTCTTAACAGGGCGTCCAGTCGCAGTGAATAGACCCGAAACCGGGCGATCTATCCATGAGCAGGTTGAAGATCAGGTAACACTGATTGGAGGACCGAACCCACTGTCGTTGAAAAGCCAGGGGATGACTTGTGGATAGGAGTGAAAGGCTAATCAAGCCCGGAGATAGCTGGTTCTCCTCGAAAGCTATTTAGGTAGCGCCTCGTGTCTCACCATCGGGGGTAGAGCACTGTTTGGGCTAGGGGGCCATCCCGGCTTACCAACCCCATGCAAACTCCGAATACCGATGAGTGCAATCACGGGAGACACACGGCGGGTGCTAACGTCCGTCGTGGAAAGGGAAACAACCCAGACCGTCAGCTAAGGTCCCAAAGTAATAGTTAAGTGGGAAACGATGTGAGAAGGCCCAGACAGCCAGGAGGTTGGCTTAGAAGCAGCCACCCTTTAAAGAAAGCGTAATAGCTCACTGGTCGAGTCGGCTCGCGCGGAAGATGTAACGGGGCTCAAACTATTCACCGAAGCTACGGATCTAGAGACTAGTTTCTAGAAACAAGTGACAAGGTTAG
>NZ_JAHHPQ010000197.1:0-1764 GCF_024606245.1 Endozoicomonas sp. SESOKO2 | reverse complement strand
TGGTTTCAGCCTATCCACAAGGGTATTTAGGTCCCGTGCTTTCGGAATTTATTCGGCGCGGAGGGGAAATGCTCTGCACCACAGTTGAGGGTTGTTTGTTTAGTGATATGCATGAAGGATATGAAGACAATCCTGAGGTTCTCTGGGACGGGATTGAAAAGTTAAGGAAGAAGAATAGAGAGTGCTTTGAAGTTAAATTAACTGATTACACGTTGATGGGGCCTCCATCACGTATCCAGTTTTACAATTGGCCATCAAGTGTTAAGCAGCTTATGCTTGATTCCCTGGATTTAAACGGTTTGTGTTCTGATATCAGTTTTCCTCGATCCCCGAGACCAAGTTCCCATTATTAAAAAAAACTCAATCCGCCAGCGAAAGTTATACAGAGATGCAATCTTTCGTTTTTGAAAGAAAAGACGCTTATCTTCTTGAATTACCACTTTTCAGGCCTACCCTTTTCGAATCAACAAACACAAAATGAAGGTAAGGATAGAGTTTTGAAAAAATTACTCACAGCGGCACTGTTTTTGCTGTTCCCACTGTCTGCCATCTGCCAGACCGAATCATTTACAAGAAGCTTTTTTGTTGAGCTTCATCAGGATGGACACTCTCCAAAAGGGAGCTTTTCTATTAAGCCAGACCAGCAAACATTGCTGGGCATCCCGTCATACCTTGCTGATACAAACAACTATGACGAATCAATTTTTCCGCACAATGACCAACCACAGAGACTCGGCGGTTACAGGGTAAAAACGTCCTTTTTTGAGTCGATCTCGTGGGAATTGATATACGCCGCTGGTGCGCTGGTTGCTTACCAACTGGTTATGACTTCCGATGACAGTGCTCTGAGCACCAAACCTCATTCATGGATTCCTGTAGAAGCCTTTTTTGCGGTCGGCTGGCTTTTACAAAGTTATTGGAACACCGATTCGCCTATGTTCAGTCCGATAAATAAACTGGAGGCCAGTCAGGATGACCCGTTTGCAATCACCACTATGATGCTCCCCGGAAATAGCCAAAAACAAAGCCAGCAAAGAAACGAGCAAACAGAATCATCCGGCCAGCAAGCCTCCGGAACATCCGCGCAACTGACAGGTTCTGTCACCAGACTCCAGCATCTCGGCTCTGGCGGCGGTAACGAAGAGCCGGATCAACCTCAACATACTCTCGGCTTAAATTGCCACGTCGATTCCTGTCATGGCGTTTGTAAACTTCGACAATCATCCCATATCGACGGGCCTGCTGATTGGTCGCTGAATCCTGAAGCAAATTCTACGGGCGATACAGGAGCAACATCCAAGCAAAGCTTGCTTTTCACACCATCGACTCATTTGCGGCATCGGCAGACAGGCATAACGACCCACAAGGCTAAATTTCGGCGGCATCTGGAAAGAAAATTCCTGAAAGCTGAAAATTTGCTCAGATTATCCTCATTCATTGGTAACTCAGACTATATGCCTTCCACCCGAAGGCAAGCATTAGAAGCAGCAGCTTGCAGTTGTGTTTTAAACCACCTCAATATAGCGTATTGCCTTGCTGATCCAGAGACTAAGGCTGCTGCGACTAAACTGGTATCTTTGTATACCTTGTATTCCTTACCTCATTCGGATGATTCGCAAGAACCAAAAAGAAAGTCAAAAAAGGCTTTATGTGAACTTGTGATCGATAATACTAAATATTTCCATATCATTTTTACCTACATAGCGGTTCCCGGTTGTGGTCGTTTAAAGCCTGAAAGATTTCTGGCTGTTATGCTCTCTCTAT
>NZ_JAHHPQ010000196.1:0-1028 GCF_024606245.1 Endozoicomonas sp. SESOKO2 | reverse complement strand
TTCCAGTACGGCCTGTGCCGCTCCGGTATCCCACTCAGATGTGGGCCCCAGCCTTGGGTAGATATCCGCCAGCCCTTCCGCAACATGACAACTCTTGAGGGCACTGCCGACAGGCCTTACCTCCAGATCAGGGTAGAGCGCCCTGAGCTTTTCAACAAATACCCTCGCTCTTTCGGTTCCATAGCTTCGACTGCCCAGTACCACCGTTTCCCTTTCTGGCTGAAATATTCTTGGCGTAATACTGTCAACGGGCTGATCTTCAATTTGTTTGAAAGCACCCAGACCGCTACCCCCCCAATAGGTTGTATGCTCATCAGGAACATGAACCACACCCAATATCGGGTAGCTTCGACCATCTTCTGATTTTTCCATCAGCGCGATATTCACGGTGAACTGGCCATTGCCATTGATAAACTCCTGAGTGCCATCCAGAGGGTCCACCAGCCAGTAACGTTCCCACTGGCAGCGTTCAGTAAAAGAGGTATGTTCTGACTCTTCTGATAAAATAGGGTACCGGACATCCAGAGCCTTCAGGCCCCGCTCAATGACTTCGTTGGCTTTGAGATCTGCCAAGGTCACAGGCGTTTTGTCAGACTTGTGCTGAATGCTCAGGTCTTGCTGATGATAAAGGGTCAGGAGGGCCTCTCCAGCCTGTCGGGCAATGTGCTTCAGGGGCTCAATCAGCTTCTCGTCATACATTGGGGGTCTCCAGCCATCCGGCCTGAATTTTCTCTTTGACCAAAAACAGGGTAGCCAGAGCCCTTGCTTCGGAAAAGTCCGGCCTGTCGTTCAATTCCAGTAAGCGGTCAAAGGACCACTCGACCACTTCCAGAGGCTCTGGCTCATCGCCTTTCAGCCTTTCTTCATAAAGATCCCAGGCCACCATTGAGTGTATTCTGCTTTTCATATAGTTGGGTGACTGGGTGAATGCACTGAGGTACTTCCAATGACGAGCACCGTAACCCACTTCTTCCTTTAACTCACGGTTACCCCCTTCTTCCAGACTTTCTTCAGGCTCAACCAGCCCC
>NZ_JAHHPQ010000195.1:0-6719 GCF_024606245.1 Endozoicomonas sp. SESOKO2 | reverse complement strand
GCGACACAGGTCATGCTGATGGTTCATACGCAAGGCAAGGCTGTATGTGGATTATCCAGCAAGGGCTATACAGTATATATCTGTTCAAGACATAACTGCCTTATGGCGTGTGAGCCTCATATCCATACGCTGCACAGCCTGCTGCAACTAATAAAGAGCCTTTTATCAAGCCTCTTCGCTTTCTTCCTGATCAACCTTTTCAGCCTGGAGCTGTTCCAGTTCCTGCTTACTGGCATTGAGCTGCTGAGTGAGCTGCTTTTGCTTGGTTTTCAGTGTCCCATTCTCTGTGGTCAGAGTTCGATTCTGCTCCTGCAGACGTTTGATCTGTTTCTTCATGCGATCAGGATTGCTGGCTCGCAGCGTTTTCAGCTCGTTATCAGCGCTCTTGACTTGCTTATTCAGCTTTTCAGCCTTCTGCTCAGCCGCATCAAGACGTGACTTCAGCTGAGTCACTTCTTTATCGTGCTGATCAGTGATTTCAAGGAGAGCTTGCAGGCGCTGTTGCTCAATAACGTCCAGTTCTTCATTTTTAAAGAAACGGCCTCCCGCGCTCAGGGTACCCATATTAATTACCTACCTCCGGAAAGAGTTTGAAGTGATGACAATAGGAAGCAGCCCTTGCCAGCGCAGGGCATCCACACATGTATGGGGAATATTTGATAATGAGATCAATTGTTCTTCATTCAATGGCTGGCAAAAGCAGACTGACTTTAGACGGGGGCAAGTCTATTACACTTACCCCTCATAGGAAAGAGCAATCTACACAATTTTTTACAATACTGCCAGTTTATTTGCTCATTCTGATGGCATTATGGGTCAATCAGGCCTCTGGCACGGCTTCCAGTGTTTTTATCAGGTAGTTCCAGAAATTTTCAACCGCCGGAATATGGACTTTTTCGTCCGGTGAATGAGGAAACCGAATGGTTGGACCAAATGAAATCATATCCCAGTTTGGATAGGCACTGCCCAGCAGTCCACACTCCAGGCCAGCATGAATTACTTTAATCTCAGGCTCGTAGCCGAAAAGCTGCTCATGAATGTCCACCATAGTTTTCAAAATAGCGGATTCGTTATTAGGCTTCCATCCCGGGTAAGCCCCCTGCTTTTTGACTTCAGCCCCCATTAACCGGTATAAACCGGCAATGCTCTCGGCATGTTCTTCCCTGGCACTGTCAATCAGGCTTCGCACCATATTTTCAACGGTAATCTGGCCATCTTTTATCTTGATGATCGCCAGATTATTTGACGTTTCCACCACACCTTCCACACTCAGACTCATTCGGTGAACACCATCTGGAGAGACATGCAGGGTATTCAACAACTGACTCTGTTCCGCCCGGGTCATTACCTTCTGAACAGGTTCTGACGCTTGCATAATAAGACTCAGATTTGACTCTACTTCTGCCAGTTCTGCACTGAATACACTCAGGCACTCATCAACAATACGGACCGCTTCTTCGCAACTGTCTGAAGGGATAGCCAGCTGCACAAAGGCTTCTCTCGGGATTGCATTTCTGAGCGTACCGCCGGAGTAGCATGCCACTCTGGCACCTACTTCAGATAACGCTTTCAGTAGCCTCACCATCAGTTTGTTAGCATTACCTCGCTGCAGTTTAATATCAACGCCAGAGTGACCGCCTTTCAGGCCTCTCAGAGAAAGACTGAAACTGCTGTAGCCTTCTTCCAGGTGCTCTTCCCGATAGCTGTGAGAAACAGAAACATCGACACCGCCAGCGCAGCCAACATAGAGCTCTCCTTCGTCTTCAGAGTCCATGTTCAGCATGATCTCACCCTTCATCAAGCCGGGCTGCAGGCCGTGAGCACCGGTCATACCACTCTCTTCATCAACCGTAAAGAGAGCTTCAATTGGACCATGAGGAATATCCGTCGACTCTAGCACTGCCAGAGCGGCCGCAACACCAATACCATTATCCGCCCCCAGAGTGGTTCCTTCTGCAGTAACCCAGTCGCCATCGACGTATGCCTCGATAGGATCTCTGGTAAAATCATGTTCCGTATCTGCGTTTTTTTGAGGCACCATATCCAAGTGACTTTGGAGAACTACTCCACGGCGATTTTCCATGCCCTGAGTCGCTGGCTTGCGGATGATCACGTTGCCCACTTCATCTACCAGACTATCCAGACCAAGACTCTCACCAAACTGCTTTACATAGGCACGAACAGCATCTTCATGCCGGGAGGGGCGGGGAATCTTGCAAAGCGCTTGAAAGTGTCGCCAAATGGGTTGAGGGGATAATTCAACAAGCTGGGTCACAGCTATCTCCTGTTGATGAGAGGTAAGGAGTATATGAAAATAATCTCTGAGAGAACGAGCGCCCATTAGTGAATACACCCATCAAAGACTGAGATTACCGTACCGATCCGTTGAATAGCCGAAAATCTAGTCTATTTTTTAACCCGATTATTGAAATAATGCACAAAACGATTCCTCTACTTGATCCCGATAAACCTCAATTCCCTGCCGTTCATGAGGCTCTGGATTACCCTGATGGTCTCCTGGCGATGGGAGGTAACCTTGCACCTGAAACACTGGCTGAAGCTTACATGAAGGGTATATTTCCGTGGTTCAACGAAGGCGAACCCATTCTCTGGTGGTCTCCCAACCCGAGAATGGTACTTTATCCAGACCAGCTGCACATCAGCCGCTCAATGAAACGTTTTCTGAAAAAGCACCCTTATCGAGTCAGCTTTGATGAAGCCTTCAGTGAGGTGATGACGGCCTGCTCGTCTCCGCGAAACAACCAGGAAGGCACATGGATCATCGAAGAAATGAAAGAAGCCTACACAACGCTTTTTAGAGAAGGTTTGGCCCATTCGGTGGAAGTCTGGTCAGGCGATAAGTTAGCGGGCGGACTGTATGGTGTCGCAATTGACAAAGTATTCTTTGGCGAATCCATGTTCAGTTTCAAAACCAACACCTCAAAGCTTGCAATGATTATGCTATGCAAAGAATTACTGATTAGAAACTTCCATCTGATCGATTGCCAGGTATACAGCCCCCATCTGGAGTCTCTGGGTGCAAGAATGATCAGCCGGGATGCATTTCTCAATGCATTGAAAGACGGTTGCCGAACGCCCGCAACCAGTGCACACTGGAAATAGATAGGGCAATGGACGGCCGAAGCTGATGAGCGCACTTAAAGATATTAAATTCTACGCAACCCAGCCACACAACTGCAGCTACCTGGAGGACAAGCAGGCTATAACATTATTTATGGATCCCGACAAAGATCTGGATCCGGCACTCTACCGACACCTGGCCGACATTGGGTTTCGAAGAAGTGGTCGTCACGTATACAGGCCTCACTGCCAAGGCTGCAATGCCTGCATTCCGGCCAGAGTCGTCGTTAATCTGTTTGACCCGAAACGCAAGCACAAAAAGCTGATCAGAAAAAATCAGGATATCGTAGTCACTCGATCCGAAGCCGAATACGATGATGAAACCTATCAGCTTTACAAAAAATACATCGCCATACAGCATCGCGATGGCGACATGTACCCTCCCTCTATGGAACAGTTTCAGTCCTTCCTCGTAGGTTGTCCTGAATTTTGTTGCTACTACAAATTCTGGCTGGACGAAAAACTGGTGGCTGTTGCTGTCACCGACGAGCTGTCGAATGGACTCTCTGCTATTTATACCTTCTATGATCCTGAAGTCAGCCAAAACAGAAGTCTGGGCAGTTACTGTATTCTCTGGCAGATAGAAGAAACCAAAAAGTTGGGCCTTAAGCACCTTCACCTGGGTTATTGGATCAAAAACTGCAAAAAAATGAGTTACAAAATTCAATACCGCCCTCTGGAAGTCTATGTTAACAACCACTGGGTTACTCTGAAGTAGTTGGCCCACCCCACACTGAGAATAAATTTAGATGGATAAAAGCGGGTTCACTTTGCTTTAAAGTTGGTTTTCAGGCAGAATGCTGCCAGATTTATTCAGCCAACGCTCTATTCCCGAGGTCAAACTTTAAATGGCGAAAGAAGAAAGTCTTGAAATGGAAGGCACTGTCATCGACACCCTGCCTAACACCATGTTCCGTGTAGAACTGGAAAACGGCCACGTTGTGACCGCGCATATTTCAGGCAAAATGCGTAAAAACTACATCCGTATTCTGACAGGTGACAAGGTCAAAGTTGAGCTAACCCCTTATGACCTGACCAAAGGCCGCATCACCTACCGTTCCCGCTGACAGGGGCCCCTCACCCCTGTCCCTCTCTTGGCATTTTTCAGCCCTGCTCACCATCCACTACTTCAAGATCCGAAGCCAGGCTTTTAGCGGGTTCGAACTTCAGGAATAGGCTTCCTTTCTTGACAGTCACGCGAACAAAACCACCGTTCTCAGACAGTTTGCCAAAAAGGATCTGTTCCGCCAGGGGCTTCTTGAGGTGCTCCTGGATAACACGCCCCATCGGACGAGCACCCATCGCGCGGTCATAACCTTTTTCTGCCAGCCACTCACGTGCCTCATCATCAACATCAATCTGAACCATTCTTTCATCAAGCTGTGCCTGAAGCTCTGTCAGGAACTTATCAACAACATGCTTGATGGTATCTTCGGTCAGTGAGTCAAAGGGAATGATAGAGTCAAGGCGATTCCTGAATTCCGGTGTAAAGGTTTTCTTGATAGCTTCCATACCATCTGTCGTATGATCCTGCTCAGTGAAACCAATAGAACTGCGAGTCATGGTTTCAGCACCGGCATTGGTCGTCATAATCAGGATAACATTTCTAAAGTCAGCTTTACGACCATTGTTGTCTGTCAGGGTACCATGATCCATCACCTGCAGAAGCAGGTTAAACACATCCGGATGCCCCTTCTCAATTTCATCGAGCAACAGAACACAATGAGGTGTCTTATTGATCGCTTCTGTCAAAAGACCACCCTGATCGTACCCGACATAACCCGGGGGAGCACCAATCAGCCTTGATACTGTATGAGCTTCCATATACTCCGACATATCAAAACGAACCAGCTCAACCCCCATGGACTTGGCCAGCTGACGACAAACTTCTGTTTTACCTACACCTGTCGGCCCAGAGAACAGGAAAGCCCCTACCGGTTTATCAGGTGCCTTCAAACCAGCACGTGACAATTTAATCGCGGTTGAAAGAGAAACAATTGCTTCATCCTGACCGAAGACCACCATCTTGAGATTCCTTTCAAGCTTGGAGAGCAACTCTTTGTCAGAAGAAGAGACAGATTTAGGCGGAATCCGGGCAATCTTGGCAACAATACTTTCGACATCGCCCACCTCAATGATCTTCTTGCGCTCTTCTTCTGGTAACAGACGTTGGTAAGCTCCAGCCTCATCAATAACATCAATTGCTTTATCAGGCATATGACGATCGTTGATATAACGATTGGCCAACTCTGCTGCGGCTTTCAAAGCATCATCCTTGTATTCAATAGTGTGATGCTCTTCAAAGCGGCTCTTGAGGCCGCGGAGAATATCGATGGTATCTTCAACACTCGGTTCACTGATATCCACTTTCTGGAAGCGACGGGCCAGAGCACGATCCTTTTCGAAAATACCCCGGAACTCCTGAAATGTCGTTGAACCAATGCAACGAAGATCACCGGAAGTCAGAAGCGGCTTTAAGAGATTAGAAGCATCCATAACACCACCGGATGCAGCACCTGCACCGATAATGGTGTGAATCTCATCAATAAAGAGAATGGCGTTATCGAGCTTTTTAAGTTCGCTGAGCAGCTTTTTGAATCGCTTTTCAAAATCACCACGGTACTTGGTTCCCGCCAACAAGGAGCCGAGATCCAGGGAATAAACCACCGCTCTGGAGAGCACTTCAGGCACTTCTCCGTCCACTATTCTTTTTGCCAGACCTTCAGCAACGGCTGTCTTACCAACACCAGCTTCGCCAACCAGTAGAGGATTATTTTTACGACGGCGTGTCAATATCTGGGAAACACGCTCAACCTCTTCTGCACGACCTACCAGCGGATCGATCTTACCCAGACGTGCCTGCTCATTCAGGTTGGTAGCATAATTCTTAAGCGGGTCTTTTCCGGCAGATTCGGGGTCGGTGTTTTCCTCCATGAGTTCACCACCCAATTCTTCCAGCTCATTACCAGGCATTTTGGAAATACCGTGAGCGATATAATTCACGACATCTATTCGGGCAACGTCCTGCTGCTTCAGAAAATAAACTGCCTGACTCTCCTGCTCACTGAATATTGCGACCAGAACATTAGCACCAGTGACTTCTTTTTTTCCTGAACTTTGCACATGAAAAACAGCTCGTTGCAGAACTCTCTGAAAACCGAGAGTGGGTTGGGTTTCTCGCTCTGTATCATTGGCAGGTATTAATGGGGTTGTTGAATCAACAAACTCAATCAACTCCTTACGCAGCTTTTCGGTCTGCACACCGCAAGCTAACAATACTCGGGATGCGGATTCATTATCAAGCAGTGCTAGGAGCAGATGTTCTACGGTCATGAATTCATGCCGCTTGCTTCTTACATCACGAAAAGCACTGTTAAGAGTCAGTTCGAGGTCTTTATTGAGCATATGATATTACCCTGAGAACACTAATCGGCCTTAATTGTTTTGCACAACAGGGGATGCTGGAATTCTCTGGAGTACTCGTTGACTTGCCGGGCTTTGGTTTCAGCCACATCCTTGCTGAATAATCCACATACAGCCTTGCCTTGCGTATGAACCATCAGCATGACCTGTGTCGC
>NZ_JAHHPQ010000194.1:0-2670 GCF_024606245.1 Endozoicomonas sp. SESOKO2 | reverse complement strand
ATGTTATGAATTATTGGTATAGTTTTTTTGTTTTATATTCCAATGGTGCTGCTAGTATTCGAGCTAAGAACAATTTTTAGCCAGCTTCGGGTCTAGCATTCATGTCTGATACAGCCACTCAGGAGAGCACTCAAGAAGGTGCTAACGAGCTTTCTGGAGAGCGCCTCAACCATTTGAAGCAGCTCGAAGCAGAGAGCATCCAGATTATCAGGGAAGTTGCTGCCGAGTTTGATAACCCGGTTATGCTCTACTCTATTGGTAAAGATTCAGCGGTCATGTTGCATCTGGCAATGAAAGCCTTTTATCCGGGTAAACCGCCTTTTCCCCTCATGCATGTAGATACCACGTGGAAATTCAGGGAAATGATTCAGTTCCGTGACAGGTTGGTCGACGACCTGGGTCTTGAGTTGATTGTTCATATCAACCAGGACGGTGTTGAGCAGGGCGTAGGCCCTTTTTCCCACGGTAGCGCTAAACACACTGATATAATGAAAACCCAGGCCTTGAAACAGGCTTTGGACAAGCACGGTTTTGATGCTGCATTTGGTGGGGCTCGTCGTGATGAGGAGAAATCACGAGCGAAAGAGCGGGTTTACTCTTTTCGGGACAAGCACCATCGCTGGGATCCCAAAAATCAGCGCCCGGAACTCTGGAATATCTACAACAGTGAAGTAGAGAAGGGTGAAAGCATTCGGGTCTTCCCCCTGTCCAACTGGACTGAGCTGGATATCTGGCAGTATATCTATCGCGAGAATATTCCCATTGTTCCACTCTATCTGTCTAAGGAACGCCCGGTGGTAGAGCGTGATGGCAATCTGATTATGGTTGATGACGAACGTATGCCTCTGGAACCCGGCGAGAAGCCAGTGATGAAGAAAGTGCGCTTCCGTACCCTGGGCTGTTATCCATTGACGGGAGCCGTTGAGTCAGAAGCGGACACTCTGCCTGATGTGATCCGGGAAATGTTGCTCACCAAAACATCTGAACGTCAGGGCCGTGTTATTGACCATGACAGTGCCGGTTCTATGGAGAAGAAAAAGCAGGAAGGTTATTTCTAATGAGTCATCAATCTGATCTGATCGAGTCTGATATTCAGGAATACCTGCGTCGGCATGAGCAGAAAGAAATTCTGCGTTTTCTGACCTGTGGCAGTGTTGACGATGGCAAGAGCACACTGATTGGTCGACTTTTACATGACACCAGCATGATCTATGAAGATCAGCTGGCTTCCGTTGAAAACGACAGCAAGCGTGTTGGAACCCAGGGCGAAAAAGTCGATCTGGCACTGCTGGTGGATGGTCTTCAGGCTGAGCGCGAGCAAGGCATTACCATTGACGTGGCCTACCGTTACTTCTCCACTGAAAACAGGAAATACATCATTGCCGACACTCCGGGTCACGAGCAGTACACCCGGAACATGGCGACTGGTGCTTCCACCTGTGATCTGGCCATTATTCTGGTGGATGCCCGTCAGGGAGTACTGACACAGACTCGCCGTCATACCTATATTGCCAGCCTGCTGGGTATCAAACATCTGGTAGTAGCTATTAACAAGATGGATCTGGTGGACTTCAGCCAGAAACGTTTTGAAGAGATTCGGAATCAGTACCTGGATTTCTCCGAGTCACTGAACCTGGGCGATGTTCGTTTTGTCCCGGTATCGGCTCTGGATGGCGATAATGTTGTTTATCGCAGTGAAAAAGCTGACTGGTACACAGGCCAGACTCTGATGGAAGTAATGGAAAGTGTAGAGGTTGCCCATGACCGTAACCTCGATGATTTCCGTCTTCCGGTTCAATACGTGAGCCGACCCGATCTCGATTTTCGTGGTTATGCCGGAACCATTGCTTCTGGTGCAGTGAAGCCTGGCGACAGAGTTAAGGTGCTACCTTCAGGACTGGAAAGTGCAGTTGAAAGAGTAGTTACCTACGACGGTGATCTGGATAAAGGTTTTGCCGGTCAGGCTGTCACTCTGACACTGAAGGACGAGATCGATATCAGCCGGGGTGACATGCTGGTGCACGCCCGGGATGATATTTCAGTTTCTTCTCGCCTGAATGCCAGTGTTGTCTGGATGGCAGAGCAGGCAATGAAGCCAGGACGTCAGTATCTGATTAAATTTGCCACCACTAAAGTGGCAGGAAGTTTTACGGGTATTAACTATAGAGTGGATATTAACACTCTGAAACAACAGGATGCCGATGAACTGGCACTGAATGAGATAGGCTCGTGCAAGCTGGCACTCACGCAGCCTGTTGTTTTTGATCGTTATGTAGATAATCGTCAAACCGGTGCCTTTATTGTTATTGATCGCTTAAGCAATGCAACCGTTGCTGCTGGTATGGTTGAATCTGTTGCTAATGAGGGTGATACCGCTGATAAGGTTCTGGCCAGTGACAGGGCAAATCGACTGCGTCAGGAGTCAGCTCTGGTTCTGGTTGACGGTTCTGAAGCTTATCTGCAGAAAGTAGAGCGTCACTTGTTTGATCGTGGTCTATTGCCTGTCATCGTTGATCAGCAGGATCAACACTGGGTTCAGAAAACAGAAGCCCTGCTTCAGGCGGGACTGGTTGTTCTGATGGCCAGGACTGAGCTGAAAGACCTGCAGGTTGAGGTTTTACACAATATCAACGAGTCAGACAGTCTGTCGGCTCTCGTCAATTCTCTGTC
>NZ_JAHHPQ010000193.1:0-1740 GCF_024606245.1 Endozoicomonas sp. SESOKO2 | reverse complement strand
GCATCCAATAGAGTGTTGAATGAGCAAGAACAAGGAAGTGGCTTGTTTTTATTAGTGGTTCAGCCAAGCCTGGAGTACCCGGGAAAAAAGAATATATTTCATTGTACAACCCTTAATGCAAAATCACTCTGACACTCCCCGCCCTCGCTTCGCTCTGAGCGAGGGTTCTTCGTTTGGTAAACCGTACTTCAGATCATTGTTCAGTTTTCTTGTCCGATAGGTTATTACATTCGGTAAGGTCGGTATGAATATCAGGGCTTTCCGACATCGGTGAAATCCGCTCAAAAGTACATCTATCCAAACCCCTCCCCAACCGCTAGAATTGGCGGTTTATTTTCTCTACGCATCGGTTATCAGGAATCCCATGGAGAATCTGGAAGCACTTGTTTCACCCATAGTCGTCTCTGCTCTGGCTGAAGTTGAGTCAGCCGCCAATGCCGCTGATCTGGATCAGGTTCGGGTACGGTTTCTTGGCAAAAAAGGCGAGCTGACCCAGCTGTTGAAAGGTCTGGGTAAACTGTCCCCGGAAGAACGCCCGAAGGCCGGTGGTTTTATTAACGAAGCCAAGCAGCAGGTTCAGGCGGCCCTGGACGTGAAACGTGACGGTCTGGATAAAGCGGCCCTGGAAGCCCGTCTGACCAGCGAAACCATTGATGTTACCCTGTCCGGCCGTAGCCAGAACCTGGGGACGGTGCACCCTATAACACGCACCATGGAGCGCATCACCGATTACTTTGGCAACATCGGCTTTGAGGTGGCCCAGGGGCCGGAAATCGAAGATGATTACCACAACTTTGAAGCGCTGAATATTCCGGGCCATCACCCGGCCCGTGCCATGCATGATACTTTTTACTTCAATGACAATACCGTTCTGAGAACCCACACCTCTCCGGTTCAGGTGCGTGTCATGGAAGCCCTGGGCAAGGCGAACGAAAAGCCCCCTATTGCCATTGTCTGTCCCGGTAAGGTTTACCGTTGCGATTCCGACCAGACTCACAGCCCGATGTTTCATCAGGTAGAGGGCTTGTACGTGGCAGAGAAAGTGAGTTTTGCTGACCTGAAGAGCGTTCTCAGTGACTTCCTGAGGGTTTTCTTTGAGCGTGACGATCTGAAAGTCCGCTTCCGTCCTTCCTACTTCCCGTTTACTGAGCCTTCGGCAGAAGTCGATATTGAGTGGGGACGCAACCAAGACGGTTCCATCAAGTGGTTGGAGGTGCTGGGCTGCGGTATGGTTCACCCGAGAGTCTTTGCATATTCCGGTATTGATGCCAGCAAGTACACAGGCTTTGCCTTCGGTCTGGGGGTTGAGCGTTTTGCCATGCTCCGTTACGGCGTAAACGACCTGCGTCAGTTCTTCGATAACGACCTGCGCTTCCTGAGCCAGTTCAACTAACGGTTTTATTGGAACTAGATCGAATAACGGAGTTGAGAAAAACCTATGAAATTCAGTGAACAATGGTTACGTCAGTGGGTTGCCCTGGAAGCCGGCACCCAGGAGCTGGTGGACAAAATCACCATGGCCGGTCTGGAAGTAGACGACGTTGAACCGGTAGCGGGAGAGTTTTCCGGTGTGGTTGTGGGTGAAATTATCGCCTGTGAACAACACCCGGATGCGGACAAGTTGCGTGTCACTTCTGTCAGCACCGGATCAGAAACATTGCAGGTGGTTTGTGGCGCCCCTAATGCCCGTGTTGGCATTCGTGTACCTTTTGCAACAGTGGGAGCCGTTCTGCCGGGCAA
>NZ_JAHHPQ010000192.1:0-2876 GCF_024606245.1 Endozoicomonas sp. SESOKO2 | reverse complement strand
TATTGTAGTGGCTCAATAAATTAAACTGCTCTTCTCTCGATACGCTTGAGTGAGCGATCGAACAGATCAATAACAAGTATGAGAATAGCGGTATTAGATTACCGGATGTTTTCATTATTCATATCCTTAACTCGAGTAACTGTTTTATTGTCAGAAAACGACAAATCGGATCTTCCCGAAAAACTATTAACCTGCTTGTTTGTCGTTGTAAAAAAATGACCAGCACACGCAGGAATAAGTCATAAGTCCATAGAACTTTTTTGTTTTAATGAGGCTTTATAGTGCAGCAATGTAATTTTCGCCATCATTGTTTGGCGATTTATAAGATAAAATCTAATTAGCCGTTGCTTGCATCTCATTCATTGTTAATTAAACAAGGTGTACAAGTAATCCAAAGGAACATAAAACTTCTTCCACTGGTTATGGGCGGTTTCGGAAAAACTGTCTTCAAGTGAGTAGCCATACACTATGTTGTTTGAAAAGCCATTGATCAGAGCGATAGCCAAGGCAGGAGCCAGGGTAATAGCGATGTTTCTCAATAAACGGTTTGAGTCTAGCTCTAAGTTTTGTTTTAACAGAAGTATCAGGACTCCGAATCCGACTCCGAATCCGACTCCAGCTCCGACTAAAGCTCCAGACAGGACTTCGTCTTCAACTCCGGATAAAAATTCAGTTTTACTGAGTGAGAAGACCATATAACCTGCTACGGCTGTGGACAATGCTAAGTCAAAGATCCCAACAAAGAAGGCTCCGGCTGAGGCTGTGGCCATTGACCCCGCTAAGGTTTCTGCTCCTGCTTGTAGCTCGACTGCATGGGCACTGCCTGAATGAGATGCTGAAAAATGGCTCACGGGCAGTACTAACTCTATCAATGAAGCAAGCGCAAGATAAGCATAGATTGCCTTATCCGTTGAAGAGCCTGTGGCGAGAAACTTGTTATAAAGCATTGCCCCGAACATCACGCATGTGATTGATTTCAATACGGCATATTCACGACAGGTATAATTTACAGGTTGGATTGAAGGTCTGTCAGGATACCTTAAAGCTTGTATGGTGATAGCTCCGGCTACCGTTCTTGCCACCATTTCATGGGTAAAATAAGCCGCAGTTATTATGGGTATAAAACCAGGGTCGCATTTTGTATATGCTCGATAACCAATGTATGCGGTTCCAACATATCGAAGTGGTCGCCACCATTGCAGCTCAGGGGACGAAGGTGATACTTGTCCTGCTATTGCAGCCTCAGTGGAAGTGATGACGGCTGCGAGTTGATTACAGAAAGAAGATTTGAATTCTTGTAATTCATTTCTCTCTGGGCCATTCAGACCAAAGCGAGCTGCAAGGGAAGAGACCAGCTCAGGTGATTTGCAGATGCCGTACCAGAATCCGTAATTGATCACGGTGGAAACGGCTAGCACGGAACCACTGGTGACCAGTTTCAGACTGTCTTCAACTAACGATGCATTATTGTAGTGACTTAATAAGTTGAATTGTTCTTCTTTCGATATACCTGAATGAGCCACCGAACAGATAATTAACAAGCACAAGAACAGCGGCATTAATTTAGGAATGTTTTCATTGCTTGTGTCTTTAATTCGGGCAACTAATTTCTTGGTCAGTAAATGACGAACCGAATCTTCCCGAACCGGGAGTAGTTTGTTTTTTGTAACTGTAAAATCATGACCAGCGCACATAGGAGTCTCTCATTCGGTCCGGGTTCTTTGAGTCTTGCTGCTGCCAAGAGACGATATAGTACAGCAACGGAACTTTCGCCATTTACCGGAAGTGTTGAATAAGCTCAAAGCCTTGCGCCTGTGAAGGATGTCAGGGCGTCTTGTCAATTAAACAAGGTATACAAGTAATCCAAAGGAGCGTGAAATTTCTTCCATTGGTTACGGGTTGTTTCGGTGAAACTCTCTTCCAGTGAGTAGCCATACACCGCATTGTCTGAAAAGCCATTGATCAGGGCGAGCGCCAATGCAGGAGCCAGGGTAAGAGCAACATTATTCAATAAATGGTTTGAGTCGAGTTTTGAGTGTTGTTGCCACAGAAGGTACATAACTCCCGATCCGGCTATCGATCCGGTGATCATTCCAACGACGGACCATAGTTCAGTTCTGTCAGGAGTCAGACGCATAGCCACGAACATGGGTACTGCGAATTGACCCGAGAATAATGAATTTGGTGATTGCGCAGAATCTACGGCTCCGACTACGGCTGTGGCCCATGACCCAGCTATGGTTCCCGTTCCGGCTAAGACTTCTGCTGCCGTTGCTGTCTCAACTCTAATATCATCGTCTGAAATTTGTTTTAAGAGATAACTTATTAATAATATTCCGTCTGTCAATACGCTGGATACAATGTGACCAAAAGCTGCTTTTCCCGGCGAGAAACCTCTGGCGATCATTTTTTCATGGACTATTGTTCCGACCATCATGCCAGCAATAAATGACAATATGTTATATTCAGCGCGGGCATAGTCAAAAGGTGCGATTGTACTTTCATTCTGATACCTTAAACCCCCGACAGCGGTGGCTGTAGCTACTGTTTTTGCCACTACCTCATGGGTAAAGTAAGCCGTAGTCCTTATGGGTATAAGATAAGGATCACGATGAGTGTATGCTTCATAAGCACTGTAGGCTGTTCCTACAAATCGCATTGGCTGCCACCAAGGTGTCTCAAGGGGCCAGGGTGATACGCGACCGGCTAAAGCAACCTCGGTGGAGGTGATAACGGCAGCGAGTTGATTACAAAAAGATGATTTGACCTCTTGTAACTCATTTTGATCTGTGACAGACAGGTCATAGCGACCGGAAAGGGTAGCGACCAGCCCCGTTGTTTTGCAGATGCCGTACCAGAGTCCGTAATTGATTACA
>NZ_JAHHPQ010000191.1:0-1613 GCF_024606245.1 Endozoicomonas sp. SESOKO2 | reverse complement strand
TTGATCGTTCTCCCGAAATGGCCAACCTCTTGGACTGGGTTACCCTGTTTGCCATGTCCGTCAATGAAGAAAATGCCTGTGTAGGCCGGGTTGTCACTGCACCTAATAATGGTGCAGCCGGTGTTATCCCGGCGGTACTCGCTTATTACACTCGATTCATCTCCCGCAATAATACCCGGGGCATCCGCGACTTTGTTGCTACTGCGGCAGCCATTGGCTCACTGATCAAAATGAATGCTTCTATTTCTGGCGCAGAGGCAGCCTGACGGCAGAAGTAGTAAAACGACTTCTGCCCTCTTTTCACTCACATCATTCTGAAGTTCAGATCAAACAGTATCCATACGGTTCCACCCACCATGATGAATATCAGAACTCCAGCAAAAAAAAGGGCTGTCAGATAGTCCTTGCCCGTATTTTTAAGGCTTATGTTCAAAAAAAAGCGTAAGTGGACCATCACCTGAATCAGAGCACAAATGGCGATAATGGCAAACAGTATTCTTGCCCGGAAAGCCGAAGACCAGACGACCCAGAAAGGAATGGCCGTCAGAATAATCGCCAGAACCAACCCTTTGAGATAGTCCTTCAGGCTATGCTCATGTGCTTGCACGATTGCCTCCTATATGAACACCGGCAGGTAGACCACAGAAAAAATCCCGATCCAGACAATATCCAGGAAGTGCCAGAACAAACCAAGGCGAAACAATCTGGAGCAGACCTGAGGCGTCAGCCCTTTCATGAAGACCTGTAGAGTCATCGTCAGGATACCGATCATGCCAATACTCACCTGCAGCACCCTACAACTTTGCTGTGATTCCAGACGTTAGCAACGTTGATGCCTTTTGGGAGATGAAAAATAAGGGGGAAGCCTATCATTTTCCTGATCAATACAAACCCATCATAATGCCCGCTAATACCGGAGCAGGCGTTTTGATTGGTCTGTTCGGGTTTTTAGTAGGATTTGCTTTCGTCTGGTATATATGGTGGCTCGCTATTCTCGCCATGATCGGTGTTATCGCAACACTGATCGTCAGAAGCTGTAATGATTATGGCGAGGAGATCATCACATCAGAAGCTATCATGGCCATCGAGAGTCAACGTAAAGCCCAATTGATGTCTCAGGGCAAATTGTGATTGTACGAAGAGCCCTCAGCCAGAGGAAAGCCTTAAGCCAAAGGAAAGCCTCATGAATCAGGATATGCTCCGACAAGTTATGTCTGAACACCGTGAAGACTGCCTTGATAACCGGGAATTCGGATTCTGGCTCTATCTGATGACAGATGCGATTATCTTTGCTCTGTTGTTTGCAACCTATGTCAGTATGTTCAGAAATACTGCCAATGGTCCTGAACCCATTCATCTTTTTGATCTCAAACATGTTTTTTTTGAAACCGCCTGTCTGTTGATCTCCAGTGTAACGTTTGGTTTTGCCTGGTTGGCTGCTATGAATAAAAAACGACCATCAGTGATACTATGGTTAATCATCACCATCGTTTTTGGTGTTGCTTTTGTCTTTCTCGAAGTCGTTGAGTTTTTAGAAATGATTCAAGAGGGAGCAGGCCCTCAAGCCAGTGGTTACTTGTCGTCATTTTTCACGCTGGTTGCTACCCATGGTA
>NZ_JAHHPQ010000190.1:0-1580 GCF_024606245.1 Endozoicomonas sp. SESOKO2 | reverse complement strand
GTTCCTGCTCAAGTACACTGGATTCACGATCCAGACATTCTTTACATTTATTAAAGGCGAGTACCGGTTTATTGCAATTTTGACATAACCCACCACTGTTTGGTGAACCACCTGACCCATCATCTCCATCACTTCCATCGCTCTCACTTCCACGGCGACTGCCTTGATTTTGACGACCGTTATCTCGTTGAGACTGAGCATAGGAAGATGGTCCAAGGTCGCCCTTCTGATTTCCAGCCTGACCGATTCCTCCAGAATGGCCGATCCCTATGGGGACGTGGCCCGGAAAAACGGACACGCTGCGTAATTGTTCAGGACTTAAAATGAACCCTTGCTGTGCATGACGACGGTAGTCTTCTGTTTGTAGCGGCTGTGCCGGCTTACTGCTCAGGTAATGATCAATTACAGCTTCCGGATTATCGGGGTTTCTGGACAATGCCAGAAAGAGTCCTGAACTTCTTTCAAGATTTGCAGCTCTTATTTTATCCCAAAGTTCCTGAGAAATAATGATGTCCTGCTCATTCCAACCCTGCTTGATTTTAAGCACAACCCGGGTATCCCAAATCTGTTTTTTTACAATCCGACCATCAATACCAGGCACCAGAATCACGCTGTTGACCAGCTCGCTCATCCATTCAAAGGAGTAAAGGGGGCCCATTCCGCCACCCGGCCTTTTCTTGAATAAATCGTCTAAATCATCGCCACTGCCAAAACCGCCACCACCAGAGCTTGTGAATGGTTCACCATTACCGGCCGTAACAGGGGCTCCGGGTATTGCCAAAGGCCCACTAAAACGACTTTTGTCGTCAGAATGACCAGACCCGTTTTTTTCAGCCTGTTTATTGCGGTAAAAAATATCGACCGATGATGTTTTTTTGTTAACTGAAGTATTACTGCCTGATGATGACGGTAAAGCAGCGCTTTCTGAAAAAATACCGCTACATTCCGGTTCTATAACCCATCCGATATCATTATCTTCAATGGCCAAAACCAACGATTGATGACCCGCCGGTAAACGCCAACTGGCTGAGTATTCATGCTGCCAGCGGCCAGTGTCGGGTGTCGATGAAACCTGTCTCACTTTCCCGTTTTGTATATCCGGCATAGCCTGACCCGTTACTGGCTTTTTAAATACCGGGGGAGAGGGAAAATGTCCTGTCGACAATGCGGGGGGCGTCCTGAAACAAAAATTAAATTGATCGCCCGGTTGGCTATCGAGGATGACATAAAACTGATTGTTTTCCAGTTCAGAAACTGTTCCACCGTTCTCGTCAGCCGCCTTGCGATCATAACTGAGAAGGAGGGGCGGATTGTTCCCTCTAAACGACAGTTTGCTAATCTCCCCCGATGGCTCTGCCCACGCCTCAGTGGCTTTGGAGGAACTCATCCAACCCGTCCAGCTCAACAGGCTGGTATAGGCAGCACAGTGGCCTGAAAAAGGCGCAATGACAGACAAGATGAATACAAAAAACAGGCGAACCATGGTCAAAAGCTCTACTGTTTTCATGATCGGATCTCTCTGAAGATTTTATTGATAAAGCATTAAAATAGACCTTAAATTTGAAAATGTTTTATTTTTT
>NZ_JAHHPQ010000189.1:0-1100 GCF_024606245.1 Endozoicomonas sp. SESOKO2 | reverse complement strand
TCCGTGATTGGTTACAGCCGTTTGCTAACACGGACACCATTGAGTCACTCATAAAACAACGAGCAACCACTCATTTTCCTGCTCAGCTCCTTTTCACCAACAGTAAACTGATGTCTGAATGTGAAACATCAAGTTAGTGCCAAAAGCAGAAATTACCCATTCAGGTCGAATTGATAATACCGCCTTCAGCGCTGATAGCCTCCATGTAGCGACCACCAGCTCTGATAAAACAGCGAAAATCACTGGCCAGAAGACCGATGGATCGTGGGAAGAAAAAGCCACCATTCGCCATAAAAGTCTTGTCTCAGCAATTACCTTCAATACCGATGGCCGTCAAATGCTGACCGCCTGTTCCGATATCACGGCGACAATCTGTGGTCAGGAGGACGATGGAACATGGAAAGTAAAAGCCATCATTGACAAAGAACTTCCGATCCAATTAGCCACCTTCAGTGCTAATGACCGCCACCTATTGACCAAACCTTATGATGGGACATTGAAAATCTACGGTCAGGAGACCGATGGGTCATGGGAAGCAAAATACACTATTAACCATCATGCTCCAATCATATCGGCCAGTGTCAGCGCCGATGGTAGTCATTTGGTGATCACAAGTTATGATAAGACTGCGACCATCTATCATCAGGAACACCATGGCTCATGGGAAGTGAAAACCACCATTACCCATAATTGTTTTGTCATATCAGCCGCCTTCAGTGCCGATGGCCGTCATCTATTAACCGCCAGTCACGATAAAACAGCGAAAATCTATGGCCTACACGATGGATTATGGGGAGAAATGATCACCATTACCCATAAACATTGGGTCAGATCAGCCTCGTTCAGTCCCGATGACCGCCTTGTGGTGACCGCCAGTGATGACAGAACGGTGAAAATCCACGAACGGCAAACCAATGGATCATGGGAAACAAAATACACCTTTTGCCAAAATGCTCCGGTCTTGTCGGCCAGCTTCAGCGCCGATGGCCACCATATAGTCACCACCAGTGACGGTAACGCGATAAAAATCTATAGCCTGCAAAGTGATGGATCATGGAAAGAAACAGCCAACATTACCCATAAGGGCAAAGTCCTCTCAG
>NZ_JAHHPQ010000188.1:0-7657 GCF_024606245.1 Endozoicomonas sp. SESOKO2 | reverse complement strand
GAATCTACTGATTGTGAGCAGGGGTTGCAGTTGAGTATGCTTCATAGGGATTAACCATCGGAGTGAACAACAATGGGTCTTGGTGGAATCAGTATCTGGCAGCTATTAATTATTCTGTTGATTGTCGTAATGCTGTTCGGTACGAAAAAGCTGAAGAGTCTGGGCGCCGACCTGGGGGGAGCATTGAAAAGCTTCAAGCAGGCGTTGACCGAAGAAGAGAACGACGCCGCTGTAAAAAAGGCCGCACAGAACGACAGTGCTCAAAAAGAAGTTTCCCATAAAGCCTGATTGTGAGACTAACTGGTCAGGCACTTGTGAACATATTTCAGCAGGGTTTGTCAGGATTATAAACTAATGTCATCTACCACCGAGAGCAATGACGAGCAGCAGTCGTTGGTTCAACATCTGCTTGAGCTGAGAACCCGTATCCTGCGCAGCATGGTTGTTGTGCTGATTATTTTTGCCGGGCTTTTCTATTTCTCCAGTTCGCTTTATGAATTCTTTTCAGAACCTCTGAGAGTGTTCCTGCCGGAAAACAGCACCATGATCGCAACGGATGTTGCCTCGCCTTTTCTGGCGCCATTCAAACTGACCATGGTATTGGCACTGTTTGCCTCTGTTCCATTTATTCTGCACCAGATATGGGGTTTTATTGCACCAGGGCTATACCAGCATGAGAAAAGGCTGGCAATACCGCTGCTGGTTGCCAGTGTCGTATTGTTTTATACCGGAGTTGCGTTTGCCTACTTCGTGGTCTTTCCGTTGATCTTTGGGTTCTTTACCAGTACCGGCCCTGAGAGTGTCACGGTGATGACCGATATAAACAGTTACCTGAATTTTATTCTGAAACTGTTTTTTGCCTTCGGTATGGCGTTTGAGATTCCTGTCGCCACATTGCTTCTGATCTGGTCTGGAATCTCAACCGTCGAGTCTATGTCCGGTAAGCGTCCTTATATTGTCGTAGGTTGCTTTGTTCTGGGCATGTTGCTTACACCTCCGGATGTGATTTCCCAGACTCTGCTGGCGGTCCCGATGTGGTTGCTCTTTGAGGTGGGCATTCTGTTTGCTCGTCTGACTTGTCGAAAATCAAAGAAAGTAGAAACGAAGTCGTGAATCCGGGGCTCTCTATGACAGAAGTGATTTAATCACTCGGCAGGGCGCACCCACTGCCACGCTGTTTGCCGGGATGTCACGAGTCACCACACTGCCCGCTCCAATCACAGAGTTATCGCCAACTGTGACTCCCGGATTGACGCTTACATTGGCTCCCAGCCAGACGTTATCACCCAGGGTGATGGGTTTGCAGAACTCCAGTCCTGTGTTTCGGGTGATTGCATCCAGAGGGTGTCCTGCAGTGCTAAGGGTGACATTGGGGCCAAACAGCACATTATTACCAATGGTGACTTTAGCGCCGTCGAGAATCGTGCAGTGATGATTGGCGTAGAAGTTCTCTCCCAGATGGATGTTATAGCCATAATCACAATAGAAAAGGGGCTCTATCCAGACACCTGAAAGAGTGCCCAGAAGTTCATTGAGGATTTCTGCCTGTTGTGTCTTGTCGTCCGGTGAAACTTGATTAAAGCGGTGACACAGTCTCTTGGCCTCCAGGCGATCCTGAGTGAGTTCAGAATCAAATGCGAGGTAATCCAGTCCTGCGAGCATTTTCTCTTTTTCGGTCATGTGGCTACTCAAGGTTAAGCTTTTTTCTCAACGGTGGTGTTATATTGTGGGTGCTAATAGTAGGTCATCGGGCTGGCGAAAGCAGCCAATATCCCACATCTTCGCAGGCAATGGGTATAATCGACTGAGGATAGACGATTGCAGGGTTTTCTGAATGCCACAAGGTCACCGCTTCGGTCATTTCTCAAGCTAAGCCTGCTACCCCCCTTGAATATTGTATGGATGCTGATTGTGGGAATGATCTTTAAAACAACAATGGGCTGGCTGGCGTGGGTCGCTCTGATTTTTCTCTATCTACTCTCTGTTGCGCCTGTTGCTAACCTCTTGGCCAGGGGGCTGGAGATATATCCTCCTGTTGATATAGGTGTTTGTAAAAAGGCCGACGCCATGGTGCTACTGGGGGCTGGAAGGCCCAGAAGCTCTCCTGAACTGGAGGGCTATCAGCCCACCCCTCTGTCACTTGAACGCATTCGATATACTGCCTTGCTGCACCGGCAGTGTGAAGTCCCCATTCTGGTCGCTGGAGGAGGGAAACGACCTGAATCGGAAGTGATGGTCAGGGTTCTGAAGAATGACTACAACGTTGATGTGACATGGATAGAAACTCAGAGCACGTCAACCCGGCAAAATGCCCGAAACAGTCAAAAACTACTGAGCAAAGAGCTAAGGGGTAAAAAGCTACCGGGTAAAGAGCAGGTTGTCGTTGTCCTGATCACTCATGCCTGGCATATGCCCAGGTCAGTATTGAGTTTTGAAAGGGTTGGCTTCAAAGTGATTCCGGCTCCCATGTCATTTGCCTCGAAAGAGATTACCTGGCAGAAGGGGACTTACTGGATACCAAGGGTTCGAAATCTCAGGGTGAGTGAATTGGCCCTGCACGAATATCTGGGGCTTATCTGGTACCGGCTGACCAACCGTTAGAAAGAGTATCGAAGGACAGAGCTATTTGGCAACGCCGCCTTTGGTAGCCCGTCCCGGGTCCAGAATCTTCTTCAAAGCCTCTTCTGACATGCCGGTTTTTTCTTTAGCGACTTCGATGACCGGGCGTTTTTCACGATACGCCTGTTTGGCAATTTCTGCCGCCTTCATGTAGCCAATCAAGGGGTTCAACGCTGTCACCAGCACCGGATTGCGGCTCAGGGTCTCTTTGATATGAGCTTCTCTGACGGTAAAATTGGCTATAGCCTTATCGGCGAGAATCAGGCTGCTATTGCTGGCCAGGGTAATGCTATTGATCAGGTTGTTGGCGATCAGTGGCAGCATAACATTGAGCTGAAAATTACCAGATTGGGCTGCAATAACAATGGCTGCATCCAGTCCTGTGATTTGGGCGGCCGCCATAGTAACTGATTCACAGATAACCGGATTCACCTTACCTGGCATGATACTGGAGCCAGGCTGCAAGGTAGGCAGTTCAATTTCACCGAGCCCCGCCAAAGGTCCACTGTTCATCAGGCGCAGATCATTGGCGATCTTCATCAGTGACACCGCTACACTGCGAAGGTCAGAAGACAGTTCAAGTGCTGTGGCCGGCAGGCTTTGGGCAGCAAAGAAGTTACTGGCAGGCTTGAAAAGCAGGCCGGTATCCTGACTCAGCTGTTTGCTGACTTTTTTTGCAAAGTCTTCATGGGTGTTGGTTCCGGTTCCCACAGCGGTTCCACCCAGGGTGAGTTGAGAGAGACGCTCCAGGGTCTGCCTGATTCGCTGTCTGTCATTGTTGAGCAGCGCTATCCAACCACTGATTTCCTGACCAAAAGTCACTGGCATGGCATCCATCATATGGGTTCGGCCGGTTTTCACAGTATTCTCAAGCTCTATCCGACGCTTTTCCATGACCTTCAGAAGATGATCCAAAGCGGGCAGCAATTGATTATGAATCAGCAATGCAGACGATACATGAATAGCAGAAGGAATCACGTCGTTACTACTTTGGCCCATATTGACGTGATCATTGGGCGAGATTTTTAATCCGGAAGAACGATTGACCAGATTACTGATCACTTCGTTCACATTCATATTGCTGCTCGTTCCAGAACCAGTCTGAAAGACATCGATAGGAAACTGATCAGCGTATTTTCCTTCAATAAGAATGTCTGCCGCTTCAATAATGGCCAGAGCATTGTCATCAGCCAGTAACTCAAGTGACTGATTGGTTCGGGCTGCGGCTTTTTTGATGCGGACAATGGCTTCAATGAAAGGGTGAGGCAATGACTGGCCACTGACAGGAAAATTCTCAACCGCTCGCTGGGTCTGGGCACCGTACAGGGCATCCCTGGGAACAGTCACTTCTCCCAGACTATCTCGTTCAATTCGCACCCCGGATAGGGGTTCTGTAGAGCTGTACATGGCTGTCGACTGTCCCATTAGTAGTGCCAGAGTCAAATGTCGCCAGGGCTTTAGCATGAAGTTGGAGTTTTTCATTGAATCGGAACTCAATCCAGTCCGGAATTCGGACGCGAACGCCAATATCATAGATCCTTATAGCCTATCGGCGGTTGTTGAGAATAAAAAATCAATCTTTTGTATAAAGCCGGTTAAATGCCTTTATTGCTACGTAAAGCTTGTTCTTTTCTTTTACTAAACGATAATACTTCGTCACTTTTTTTCACCGGATATCAAGTTAATGGACGTTCAGGTAGTCGACTATACGGCCACAGATGCGGCTCAAAAATTTGTCGAATCGCTCCGCGAAACCGGTTTTGCGGTTTTAACCAATCACCCCCTGAGTCAGGATCTGGTTCAGTCAATTTACGATAACTGGTTGAATTTCTTTAATTCTCCGGCCAAACAGGATTTTCTGTTTGATGCCGTGAAACAGGACGGCTATTTCCCGCCAGAAGTGTCTGAAGTGGCCAAGGGGCATCAGAAGAAAGATATTAAAGAGTATTACCATATTTACCCTTGGGGAAGGATTCCTGCTGATCTGAAATCAGACATTACAGATTATTATGAGAAAGCCTCTGGTCTGGCGGGTGAGCTGCTGGGCTGGGTTGAAAGTAATGCACCTTCTGAAGTGTCTGAAGGCTTTTCCGAGCCGCTCTCCCGTATGATTGAGGATACGCCTAATACGCTGTTGAGAATACTTCACTATCCTCCGCTCACTGGCGAAGAAGAACCTGGAGCTATCCGCGCAGCGGCTCATGAAGACATCAATCTGCTGACTATTTTGCCAGCCGCCAGTGAGCCTGGCTTGCAGGTCAAGCTGAAAGATGGCCGCTGGGTCGATGTTCCTTCAAAGTTCGGCTACCTGATTATCAATACAGGGGATATGTTGCAGGAAGCTTCCGGTGGTTATTTCCCTTCCACCAGTCACAGGGTGATCAACCCTACTGGTGGTAAGAGTGGTAAATCCAGAATGTCCCTGCCTCTGTTCCTGCATCCACGCGATGAGGTGGTTTTGTCTGAGCGTCATACCCATCGCAGCTACCTGATGGAACGACTGAAAGAATTGGGTGTTGTTTAATGTTTTTTTAAATCAGAAGAGGGGCGGCTGACGGACCATTCTTATTGCTTTGAATCAGAGCCCGATCTTCTTGCGCACAGACCTGCCACTGCAATCATTAACAAACACAGGAATAAAACAGGCCAGGATCCCAATAACATGAATGGCGTACTGCCTGTCATGACTTCAGCAGTACCTCTCAGTACTCCGGGTTTGAAACGTTCGATACTTTCAACAACCTGACCCTTATCGTCTATCAGAGCACTGATGCCGTCGTTGGTCGCGCGAATCATGTATCGACCCGTTTCCAGTGAGCGCATACGGGCCATCTGGAAGTGTTGCTCAGGGCCAATGGATTTGCCAAACCAAGTGTCATTACTGATAGTAATTAACAACCCACTGTCTTTTGCCTGCTGGGCAGCAAAGTCAGGGTAGACCACCTCATAACAAATATAGGTGGTAATCACAGCGTTGGGGACTTGCAGTTTTTCCTGTTTGCTATGTCCCGGACTGAATGCCGACATAGGAAGGTCAAAGAAGCTGATCAGGCCACGCAGGGCTGAATCGAAAGGAACGTACTCCCCAAAGGGAACCAGCTTCTGCTTATAGTATCGACCTTCTCCCAGACCCATAGCGATGATGCCGTTGTAATATTTTTCTTCGAATAAAGATGGCGTGTCTTCAGATCGTTCATCAATAGGTAACCCGAGAATCAAGGCACTGCTGTGTTCAGCTGCCTTACGATTGAGCCGGTTGAGCACGGATCTGGCCTGACTGTAGAAAAGAGGTATGGCATTTTCAGGCCATATGATCAGCTCTTGGTCCCACTCGGCTTTAGACAGTCCATAGTAAGTATTGATTGTTTCCTCAACATAGCCAGGATCCCACTTCAAGAGCTGAGGGATGTTCCCCTGAACAGCACTGAAGTTAATCTCTCCTACGGGACGAGTCCACTGTACTTTACCCAGTGGAACCGATGCAAACCAGAGCGCTAAAGTGATTGACAGGGCGATCAGAGGTGGGTTCCGATCCGCGCGATCTGTGACCAGTGTCGCAGTAATCAGGGCAGCGGCGGTTGCCATGAGCAGGCTCAAGCCAAAAACACCTACGACAGGTGCCCACGACTGAACAGGTGTGTCAAGCAACGCGTAGCCTTCAAGAAGCCAGGGAAAGCCGGTAAGCAGCCAGCTGCGAACCCATTCAAACAGTGTCCATAATCCGGCGAAAAGCAGGGCCTGTCGCCAGGGTGCCCGAATATTGAATCGGTGTCTGAGTCTGGCATAGAGATAGAACAGCGGCATGACCATTAAGGCAGCCAGCATCATCACGAAAAGGGCTGTGAGCAGACTGGCCAGAGGCGCTGAGGCAGCACCAAAACGATGGATACTGACATAAACCCATGAAGTCCCTGTGCCGAAGAGGCCCAGTCCAAACAAAAAGCCTCGGACTGTGGTCGTTTTTACAGTTTCTGTACGTGTATAAGCAAAGCCTGCTGCTGTGGCAGATCAGAACAGGCCAGATGTTAAAGGGACTAAAGCCCAGTGGAAACAAGCTTCCGGCCAAGAGCGTGGCAAAGTGACCGAAGTAAAGCGTTTTTTTGTTCATAAATGGAATACGGGAAAGTCAGTTTCCTCAGCAATGACTGGCCAGGAGAGTGTCTGAGTATTAAAGCCAGTCATCATGAGTCCTCTTGGCCAGTTTGCCAGAACTAGGCGGAGCTGACTCGCAACAGTCGAATTCGACGACCGTCAGAATTCAGAACATCAAATCGGAAGCCGTTAATTTCCACGAACTCATTCCGTTTGGGCATATGTCCAAACTCTCGCAGGACAATCCCACCAATGGTATCGAACTCTTCGTCGCTGAAGCTGGATTCAAAGTGTTCGTTGAAGTCTTCTATGGGGGTCAGGGCTTTGACTATAAAAGTACGGGACTGTTCCTCAACCGGTTTGATGAAACTGTCTTCTTCCACATCGTGTTCGTCTTCTATGTCCCCAACTATTTGCTCGAGAACGTCTTCAATCGTCACCAGACCGGCTACACCACCAAACTCATCAATGACGATAGCCATGTGATTACGGTTGGTCCGGAACTCTTTCAGGAGCACATTGAGACGTTTGCTTTCAGGAATGAAAGTGGCAGGGCGAAGGTGGTCCTTGATATTGAATTTGCCATTCTGAAGAATCAGCGGAAGCAGATCCTTGGCCAGCAGAATACCGATAATCTCGTCTTTGGTATCGCCGATGACGGGAAAGCGGGAGTGGGCTGATTCGATCACTTTGGGCAGGAAGTCCCGGGGCGCCTGATCTTCATCAACGCAGACCATTTGCGAGCGTGGGATCATGATCTCCCTGGCCTGCATATCGGCTACCTGAACAGCTCCCTCGATAATACTGAGAGCTTCATGGTCAATAATGCCCCTGAGTCCGGCATCATTGAGCAGAGTCAGCAACTCATTCCGGTTTTGAGGGTCCTGAGTGAACAGAGCCGCCAGTTTGTCTTTCCATGTCGGGGCGGGCGAGTCGCCCGGAGCAG
>NZ_JAHHPQ010000187.1:0-1659 GCF_024606245.1 Endozoicomonas sp. SESOKO2 | reverse complement strand
GAATGAAGGTGAGAGTGGGGCACAGCCTGACAGCCGATATGGAAATTTACGGCAGCTACCAGTTCAGCAAGGCAGATGACTATCAGACCGATTATCAGGCCCTGCAACTAGGTATATCCTGGTCCATCTAAAGTCAGAGTTTTCTCGAATTGGGCTGCCTGGTTATTCTGTCAAAGGCCGTGGATGATTTGTTGAAGCGGAAAGGATAGTCAGACAGCCCTGCTTTCCTGGCGGATACACTGGCTCCAGGGTAAATTAGCGCCCTCGCAAAAACAGTTTGTCCAGCTGATCCAGTGTCAATAAGGTCCAGGTGGGTCTTCCATGGTTACACTGTCCGCTGCGTTCTGTCCGCTCCATGTCCCTGAGCAGAGCATTCATTTCTTCGGTTGAAAGACGACGATTAGCTCGTACTGAACCATGACAGGCCATGGTGGCCAGTACCTCATTCATCTGACTTTCCACACGATCACTGTCACCGTGCTGCATCAGATCTGAAAGCACATCACGGACCAGCTTTTCTACATCAGCATTGTGAAGCATAACCGGCAACTGACGCACCAAAAGTGTTTCTGGTCCCATTCGCTCAAGCGCCAATCCAAGCTGTTTGAAGTACTCATAATTTTCTTCGGCACAGGTCGCCTCACGATCACTGACAGCAATTGATTTTGGTACCAACAGAGGCTGGGCTTTAATACCATCGGCATGCCAGGAAATTTTCATCCGTTCATAAGTAATGCGTTCGTGAGCAGCATGCATGTCGACCAGAATCATCCCCTGCTCGTTCTCAGAGAGAATATAAATACCTTTCAGTTGTGCTATGGCATAGCCCAAGGGTGGGATATCTGCCGTCTGTTCTGGCAGATTTACGGAGGTAGACTGTTCGGCTGGAGTATCATTGATGGCTGAGGGCTGATCTTCCTGAAGAGAGCTTCGCTCCGTGGCACCTGAAGCATAAAGCTCGCCGTATGCCTGAATCTGCTTCTGAATTTGATCTGGCAGAGGTGTTTCTCTTGCTTGTCTTGCACCTGAAAACGCTGACGGCTGCCCGGAAGCTGCACTATAAGAAAAGGAGGGACTGGCTGGAGCCGGGGACAGCTTCATACTTTCCTGACTCTTGAATTCGCCACCTTCAATGCCTGAGGCTTGGCTTTTGGGCTGTAAAGACAGAGCCGCTGAAGGCAGTTGATCTTCTGGAGACACTTGTCCCAGAGCACGATGCAACGTACTGAACAGGAAGTTATGGACTGTTCGACCATCCCTGAATCGGACCTCGTGCTTGGTTGGGTGAACGTTAACATCCACCTGCGCCGGATCAAGCTCAAGATACAAGACAAAGGTTGGATGCCTACCCCCATAAAGCACATCACGATAGGCTTGACGCACAGCATGTGCGACCAGTTTATCTCTGATTACCCGGCCGTTAACAAAGAAGTACTGAAGATCAGCGCTGGAACGGGAAAATGTTGGTAATCCTACCCAGCCCCAAAGCTTTAGATCTGAAACCTCGACATCAACAATCACCGAGTTTTCAATAAACTTTGGTCCACAGAGAGACGCTACCCGGCGATCTTTCTCAGCCTGTGTGCTGCAGGGTCTTAGTTGATGAATACTGCGCTGGTTATGCCTCAGACCAAACCCTACATCAAACCGGGACAAGGC
>NZ_JAHHPQ010000186.1:0-9144 GCF_024606245.1 Endozoicomonas sp. SESOKO2 | reverse complement strand
CCAATTTATTGCAACCGCAGTAGGACAGCCTTAAGTCCGACAGGCTGCTAGTTACCCGGAGTAGGGTTACACTGCATACAGACATTATTTGATCACCGAGAGGTTGATAAACTCTATGCCCAAAAAAGGGTGGAAAGAACTGGACTCCCAGGCTGCCGATGAAGCAGCCCGCTACGACAACCCCATTCCCAGTCGTCTGTTTATTATGGAGACTCTGGAAAAAAGAGGGGCTCCGGCGAACCATAAAGTATTGTGCCGTGAGTTGGGTGTAACTGTGCCAGAGCAGCAGGAAGCTCTTTTATTCCGCCTAAAAGCCATGATTCGTGATGGTCAGCTGTTGGAAACCCGCAAGGGAACCTATGGCTTGCTCAGTAAAATGGATCTGGTCAAAGGGCGTATTCAGGGTAATAAGGACGGCTATGGTTTCCTTATTCCTGATGAGGGTGGGGAAGACTATTACCTCTCATGGCGTGAAATGCGCAAGGCTTTTGATGGTGATCGTGCGGTTATTCGCGAAACCGGTGTTGATCGTAAAGGACGACGTGAAGGTCAGATTGTTGAAGTCATAGAGCGTAATACCACTCAGTTGGTAGGGCGCTTTTACATGGAAAACGACAATGTTTTTGTGGTACCGGAAAACTCCAGAATTGATCGCGAAATTCATATTAAGCCCGGTCCTTTGATGCCCAGCCATGGGCAATATGTTCTGGTTGAAATTCTTGAGCAGCCGGGCCGCCGTGTTCAGCCAGTGGGCCTGATCAAAGAAGTATTGGGCGAGCGGCAAGATGCCGGAATGGAAGTGGACGTCGCATTACGGACCCATGACATTCCTCATGAGTGGCCTCCTGAAGTGGAAGAGCAGGTGGCCCGTTTCAAGCCGGAAGTGGCTAAGCGGGACAAAAAGCACCGTGTGGACCTCAGAGAAACGCCTTTCGTTACCATTGATGGTGAAGATGCCCGAGACTTTGATGATGCGGTCTACTGTGACACCAAAAAAAGTGGTGGCTGGCGTTTATTAGTAGCCATTGCGGATGTGTCTCATTACGTAAAGCCCGGAACAGCTCTGGATAAGGAAGCCTATAACCGGGGCACTTCTGTGTACTTCCCGGGGCATGTTATTCCTATGTTGCCGGAAGTACTGTCTAACGGACTCTGCTCTCTGAATCCTGAAGTGGATCGTCTGGCCATGGTGTGCGAAATGACCATCAGCGGCAAAGGTAAAATATCCGGTTACAAGTTCTATGAGGGCCTGATCCGCTCCCATGCCCGTCTGACCTACAACCAGGTCTGGGAAATGCTCTCAAAGCCGCTTAGTGATGACGGTAAAGCTCTGCGTCGCGAACGAAAAACGGTGCTTCCTCATGTTGAAGAGCTTTACAACCTGTTCAAGGTTCTGAAAAGTACTCGTTCTGAACGTGGCACCATTGATTTTGAAACGGTGGAAACACAGATCGTCTTCGGCCGTAACCGAAAAATCGAAAAAATTGTTCCTGCTGTCCGCAATGATGCGCACAAGCTGATTGAGGAATGTATGCTTTGCGCCAATGTCTGTGCTGCCAGATTTCTTCAGAAGCATAAGGTTCCCGGGCTCTATCGCGTGCACGAAGGGCCCACTATGGAGAAGCGGCTCAACCTGAACAGCTTTATTGCCAGTCTCGGATTATCGCTGCCAGCGGGTAAACTGAAGCCTGCTCACTTTCAGGCTCTGTTGGCATCGGTCAAAGACCGTCCTGATTACAATGTGATCCAGACTGTAGTTCTGCGCTCCATGAGTCAGGCAGTCTACACCTCTGATAATCAGGGGCACTTCGGGTTGGCCTTTGACGAATACGCGCACTTCACTTCGCCGATTCGTCGCTATCCCGACCTGCTGGTGCACAGGGCTATTCGTCATATTATTCGTTCTTCCGTTGAAACCCGTCACGTTGTTCGTGTGGGCGCCAGTGAGATGAACAAAAAGACTATTTATCCCTATGATGGCAATGAAGTTCTGGCTATGGGCGAGCATTGTTCTGCGACCGAACGCAGGGCAGACGAAGCCACGCGGGATGCTATGGATTGGCTGAAGTGTGAGTATATGCAGCAACATATCGGACAAACGTATTCCGGTGTCATTTCGTCTGTGACCGGCTTTGGCCTGTTTGTCGCCCTGGATGATATTTATGTAGAGGGGTTGCTACACGTTACCAGCCTTCCAGGTGATTATTACCACTATGATTCCGTTCACCATCGCATGGTGGGTGAAAGAACCGGTAGAGGTTATCGGCTAGGTGATGATATCGAAGTCATGGTTGCCAGCGTCAATCTGGATGACCAGAAAATTGATTTCGAATTATCCACAGGCGCTGGACTGAGACCCTCTCGTTCTCGTAAACCCCGAAAAAGCCCCTCAAAAGGTGGTAAGCCATTAGCCAATGTGGCCAAGAGTCGGGCGGCAAAAAAAGCTCTCTTGGATGCGGCAAAGTCTGAAGAGTCAGGCAAGAAGACGACAGGTAAGAAGCGAAAGCCCAACCGCAAGCAAAAAGCCGGGGCTAAAAACACTGGCAAGAAAGCCGGGAAGCCGTCAGCCGATAGGAAGCCGTCAGCAGGTAAGAAGCCAGTAGCCGATAAAAAGCCTTCAGCAAAACCTGCTGGCAGGCAGCCGGGAAAGAGAAAAGCTAAGTGATTTGAAAGTGGTTAGGCGGCACTCCTTTGCTTTCTGATTTTTTGATCAGTCAATTGATCTTTCTTTGTCATCTGCTCTGGCATTAATCGGAATCTTGAGTATTATCCGGGCTCGATAGTCCGCTTCGAGTGTTAAGATGTCACGAAACACCGACACAGGAAACAACCTCATGGCCAGATATAGCCTGGCTGAAGAGATTGCAAACAGTATCACCCACGGTCTGGGCGCCTTGCTCAGTGTTGCTGGTTTGACCCTTTTAGTAGCTTATGCAGCCGAGCAGCATGATGTCTGGCGCATCGCCAGTTTCAGTATCTACGGGGCAACGCTGATACTGCTCTTTCTCTCTTCCACGCTCTATCACAGCATCCAGCATGAGAAGACCAAGAAGGTCTTCAAACTGCTGGATCATTGTTCCATCTATCTCCTGATCGCTGGAACTTATACCCCATTCTTACTGGTCAGTATGAGGGATACTTTGGGCTGGATCATGTTTGCTACTGTCTGGCTGCTGGCTATTGCGGGCATTGTTTTCAAAGTCTGGTTTGGTCCACGCTTTAAAAAACTTTCAGTAGCCACTTATATTTTGATGGGCTGGCTGGTTCTTTTTGCGTCAAAAGAATTAGCCAGCAAGATATCGCTGGAGGGCGTCTATTGGCTGGTAGCGGGAGGCCTCTCTTATACCCTCGGGGCTGTTTTTTACCTGTGGAAAAAGCTGCCCTTTAACCATGCTATCTGGCATGTGTTTGTCCTGGGCGGTAGCTTCTGTCATTTCTTTGCTGTTTTTTTTCACGTGCTTCCCGTCAGTTAGTTCCTGGTCAAGCTACAAGTTAGTTCTATTGTCTGTGCTCGCGTTGGTGAAATAGGCGGGCTAACCAACTTTTGTGTTAATGGAAGTACCAGTTGATGGCAAAGACGCTGACAATGGTGGTAATCAAACCGAGGAAGGTAATGATGTATTGCCGGTTGATGGAGCCCATCTCGAAACGCACATCGGCGATTTCAGTGCGGACATCAGTGATTTCAGTGCGGACATCAGTGATTTCAGTGCGGACATCCGTGATTTCAGCGCGGACACCGGCTATCTCTTTATGCACTTCAGAACGCAGGCTGCTTATTTCTGAACTGAGTGCCTGATAGCTGCGCTCACTTTGCAGTTGCACCTGCATGATGGCTTCTTGCATTACCAGCACATCTTTCTTACTGGCATTGTACTCAGGATCAAGGGAAGCACTGACTTTGCTGGCCAGTTCTTCATCAATGCCAATACGCTTTAATTCTGAAAATAACGACTTTTCCATAACAACCCCAAAAATTCAGAATCACAGCATAGATCAGGGATGACACTATGACCACCTGGCAGGAATAGAGCGCAGACTCTCATTTCCAGTATTGGGATGATGCGCCTTGTCGGGCGCAGTCGACAGTTGTCGATCTTTCATTTGCTCTGCACAATAGAGCCTAATAATGTTTCTGTAGAGCGAGAACGTCTATGTATTTCGGTCAGTGTTTATGTGGGCAGGTTTCCTATCGGGTAAAATCCGAGTTTGTCGAGATTGAATGCTGTCATTGTCTGACGTGCAGAAAAGCTCATTCTTCAGCTTTTGCCATGGGAGTGACAATCGACAGTGCTGATTTCGAGCTGCAGACAGGACAGGAACTGCTGAAGGAGTACGAATCTTCAACAGGAAAGAAAAGAGTTTTCTGTGGCCAATGTGGTTCTCATCTTTACGCTTATCGGGTGGCACAGCCGGAGTCGGTTCGATTGCGCCCTGCCTGTTTGAATATCGACATGAGTTCATTCAAATACAGCCATATATATACCGAAAACTGTCTGCGCATCGACTCTGAATGATTGATAAGACTTCAATCATTAACGGCTCATTGAAGCCTCTGATGAGTAGATCAACATTCCACTTGAACCTTTGGCTCTGCTAATATGCGTTCATTCCTAATTCCAACCCTGTATACGAATTCCCGTAATGAGTGATGATGTCGTTTTTGGCCTGCACGCTGTGCAAAGCCTGTTTGAGCATTCTCCGGAAAAAGTTCTGGAACTGATGATCCAGAAAGGTCGCACTGACAAGCGCATTAATGCGCTGGTGGAGGAAGCCCGCAACCAGGGAGTGACGGTGCGTTTTGTCGAACGCAGCCGACTGGATTCGAAAGTTGAAGGGGTGCACCAGGGCATAGTGGCCCGTGTTGCGCAGGCGAAAGTCTACCGGGAAGGTGATTTGGAAGATCTTCTGAATACACTGGATGAGCCGCCTTTTCTATTAATACTGGATGGTGTGACCGATCCTCATAATCTGGGTGCCTGTCTAAGAACCGCAGATGCTGCAGGGGTCCATGCCCTGATTACGCCCAAAGACAAATCGGCCAGCCTGAATGCGACAGCTCGAAAAGTGGCCAGTGGTGCTGCAGAGAATGTTCCATTGGTACAGGTAACCAATCTTTCCAGAACCATGGAATGGCTGAAAGATCGTGGCATTTGGATGATTGGAACCGCGGGTGAAAGTGCTTCTGATATTTACAAAACAGACCTCAAGGGTCCCCTGGCTCTGGTGATGGGCGCTGAAGGTAAGGGCATGAGAAGACTGACCCGTGACAAGTGCGATTCATTAATCTTTATCCCCATGTCAGGGTCAGTCAGCAGTTTAAATGTTTCTGTAGCGACAGGTGTCTGCTTGTTTGAGGCGGTTCGCCAAAGACAGTTATAACAATCCGAAATTCTCAGGATGGTTTTTCTCTCAACAGGGCGTCGAGATGTTCAATCAACACAACCCAGTCAGCGTCTTCATTGTATGCCTGTTGAATAAAAGCCTGCTGACTATCTGAAAAGAAGTCGGCATGCTCAATTTTTACCCGGTGGGGCATTTTTTTATGCTCTTCGATGAAGGCATTGATTTCTTGATCACTGCTGGGCAGTCCAAGCTGATCAAACAGATCGTTCATGGTGTGATGGGCAGGTTCCATTGAGACCTCCTGATGGAATCTGTTTTCGTAACGTCAGGATAGCAGGCCACTGTCTTTTGAAAAGATAAAACCGGATTCCAAAGGTAAAAAATGTGACTACAAAAAAGAATGTCGTTTTATTGGATCGGGCTACTCTGGGTGACGGCGTGTCTCTGGAGGCGTTTCATCAGCTTCCGGTACCGTTGGTGATATACGATCAGAGTGAACCAGAAGATGTGATTGAACGTTGTCGTGATGCGGTCGCGATTGTCACCAATAAAGTGGTGATTGATGAGTCGACGCTTTCTTCGCTGCCCAACCTCCGGTATATCGGAGTACTGGCAACAGGAACGAATAATATTGATCTTGCTGCGTGCGATCTGCGCGGTATTAAAGTCCAGAATGTAGAGCGTTACAGCACTGCGTCTGTTGCTCAGCATGCCATGACTTTAATCTTGTCTCTGGCGGGCTCTGTTCCCGCTTACTCACGAGATGCTGTGAACGGCACCTGGGCAGAAAGCGACAGATTCTGTCTGCTTAATCATCCGATCATGGAGCTGGGAGGTAAAAACCTGCTCATTGTCGGTTATGGTGACTTGGGCAAGGCGACTGCCAGACTGGCAGGAGCATTCGGAATGAATGTATTGAAGGCTAGAGTACCTGGCTCACCGACAACCTCTATAGACCGGATAGAATTAGACGAAGGGTTGAAACAGTCAGATGTCGTCAGTTTGCATTGTCCATTGAGTGAAAGTACGGCCAACCTTCTGGATCAGAAAAGACTTTCGCTGATGAAGCCAGGGGCCATTCTGATCAACACCGCCAGAGGTGGGCTGGTAGACGAGAGTGCTTTGGTCTCGGCGCTGGAGGCAGGGCGACTGGGAGGTGCCGGGTTTGATGTGTTGTCAGAAGAGCCTCCCGGAAACGGGAATATCCTGCTCAATAAGTCTCTGCCAAATTTGATCGTCACTCCCCATTGTGCCTGGGGAAGTCTCGAGTCGAGACAGCGTCTGGTCAATCTTGCGGCGCAGCATTATGCACGTTTTTTTCAGGGATAGGAGTCGGCTTTCATAAGTTTAGGAATGCAAACTCCTGAAATACTGAACTATGAGGATTATCATCGATGAGAATGCACGACCCACTCCATCCCGGAGAGTTTATTAAGCAAACCTACATGGAACCAGCTAAAGTAAGCTGCAGGCAGCTATCTGAGGCCTTAGAGGTCTCACCCTCTACTTTGAACAGAATTTTGCAGGGAAAAAGCGCTGTGTCTACCGAGATGGCCAGAAGATTTTCCAAGGTTCTTGGCAGAACTGCGGAAAGCTGGCTCATCATGCAGAATAATTATGACGTCTGGCAGTCAGAGCAGTCGGTGTCGCTCAACACACTGAAGCCTTTCAAGTTTTCTTTAGCGTGACTACTGAGCCCCTCCTTCAGAATCAGGAGTGTAGGTAAAGCGATAAAAAATATCCACAGCCTGAGCCAGACCACTGACAACTTGCAGATAGAGTCTGGGCATGAGTTCATAGCGAACCTTCACTTCGCTCACTGAGTTAAAAACACCTGCACCGTACTGCAGGCGCAAACCGGGAGCTATGTAGCCACCAATGGTGATCTGGGTGTCTTCGCCACTGCCTGCTGTATCCAGCGAGACGTCGCTGAAACCAAAGCTTTCACCAATGGAGGTAGCGATACCACCAAACTGGGAAACACCGATACCCACCAGCATCGCCTCCGCTCCGGAACCGTCATCGCCTTCCAGACCTCTGCCTCGCAGCAGGTAGGAAAGTTGTTCCTGTTGTGGCATTTCCGGGCTGGAATAAACCGTCCACTCAGGTTTATTGACAGGGCCACTGACTTTGATGCCAACCTCCACATTATCTTCAATGGTTTCCGGGTTTCGAACGGCATTGACCAATAGATAGGGAGAGTCGACAGGCCCCTGAAAAATGATTTTTCCGTCCTTGATCAGTAAATCCTGGCCCAGCTGGTGGTAGCGACCCTCTAGTTGAATAGTGCCGTTTCCTTCAAGGGGTTTGTCAGGCAGCTGCAAAAGATCCAGATGCCCCGTGAGTCTGGCTTTGAAACCAAAAGCATTGAGCCGGACTTCGTCTCCGAGTACTACCCGTAGCTTCATCGAAAACAGCTTTAGAGCCTGCTCCCGGAGCTCTGAAGTCTGCCCTTCCTGAACGATCACGACATCGTCTGACACCGAAACAGCACTCTCAGGAAGTCTGTTGATGGTAATGCGACTCCACGGAATTCGGATGATACCTGTCAGTGTCACCTCTTCAGACAGTGTCAGCTTCAGGTTGGGTGAAAGCTTGATCTCGCCAATACCGGGGTAATTAACATCCAGGTCTTGTCCCTCCAGCGTAATGTTACCGCTTGGCTGTCGGAGATCCTTCCAGCTCAGTTGCCCTCCCAGATCCAGTGAGCCCTTACCCACCTGCATTTTGCCTTCTACTGTGCCTGAATCACCGGCCACATTGAGGTAAGTATTAAGTGCAGAAACGCTGACAATATCTCGCGTGGTATTGGCATAGCCATTTTCAATGGCCAGGCGACCGTAAAAGAGCGGTTTGGCAAGAGAGCCTTCCATTCGCCCCCGGGCAGAAAAAGTACCTTTCAGATCACTGACTTCAGGTAAGAAAGGTGCAAATATTTCCAGCAATAAATGATCAATATTCAGCTGACCGCTCAGGGTTCTCTGGTTTTGCAGGTCATCGACGGTCAGGGTCAGACGGCCGCGCCCCAGTTTATCGGAGAGGAAGTTAAAAGAGCTTTGAAGCTGGTTGTTGGCGATTCGGGCTTCCATGTTGAGCTGGCGGTAATCGCCGGACAGATTATAAGCCTGAAGTGTTCCGGGGCTTGAAGAAAGCGTTAACGACAATGTCGGCTGATTATCCTTCCAGCTTACCTCGACCTTAGAGTTTATAAGTGCCTGCCAGTCAAACTCGTTGGGGAAAAAGGCCTTGAATCTTTCAGGTGCCAGTTGCTCAATGTGAAAGGAGAGATGTCCTGAGTCCTTGCCCAGATGGCTGGATTGAGCACAGATACTGGAAGGGGATGACTTCAGGCAGAATTCAGAGAATGAAGCACCGGCTGCCGAGGCTGAAATATCAACAGGCTTTTTCAGTGACCAGTCTCCGAATTCTGTGTTCAAGTCACTGCGCGTCAGCTGTCCCTGCCATTGTTCGTTGAGGTAGCTGCCAGCCAGGGTGATGATGCTCTTGAGTGCTTTACCTTGAGTTGAGAGCCGGACCTGATGCTGCTTTTCATTGCCTCGTGCTTCAAGCAATATCTGGTTTAGTGTGTGGGGGCCCTGTTTCAGGGCCTCTATGTTGATACGAGCCTGCCCCAGAATGTGTTCTTTCTTTTCAATATGACCTTTTGCCAAAAGGCCATTAATCGCCGTGTCCAGATAACGGACAGAGGAGCTATCAAGTTGAAAGGTCAGTCTGGGTTGCTGTTTGCTTCCGGATACATCGATGAAACCTTTCACTTCACCGTCAAGGCCGGGGTAA
>NZ_JAHHPQ010000185.1:0-2582 GCF_024606245.1 Endozoicomonas sp. SESOKO2 | reverse complement strand
TGCAGCTTACAGCAATAGGAATATTGCAACTGCCACCCCTTTTTCTAACAATGCCACTATTCTGAGTTTTCCTAAGCAATGTTTCGAAAATTCTTTACCTTCAGGATACACAGCTCAGGAAGTTGATAAGCATTTCAAAGAACAAAATACAGGAATCATAGCTGATTTACCCACTGCTCATGGTTTCTGTATGTTCATTAGAAGAGCTGTACTGAACCAAATTGGCTATTTTGATGAAGAACTATGGGGACGCGGTTATGCTGAAGAAAATGACTTTAGTTTACGTGCAACAAGAGCAGGTTGGAGAAACGTACTTGCAGCTGATACTTTTGTCCAACATGTAGGCTCTGTGTCATTCAGCGGATCTGCTGATGCCTGTATTCGTAAAAACCTTGCAAAGCTCAACCTCCTTTACCCTGACTATGAGGTCAATGTTCATCATTTCATTGAAAGTGATCCACTTTTTTCTCTCCGTAATAAAGTAGCTCTTTCTTTACTTAAAGACAGCTGTAATCGACTCAATACAAAGATTTACTTATACATTTCTCATTCCCTTGGTGGAGGCACTGAAGTTCATATCAACTACATGTCAGAACTTTTACAAGAGGAAAATATTGACGTTTTATTGTTAAAACCAGACTCACATGGTCGTTACTGTTTAGAAAGCACCCGTAAGTCAATCTTCGTAACATGGGACAATAGTCAGTTTGATGCAATGGTCAAAGATCTAAAATCCTTGCATATAAATCACATCCATTATCATCACTGGATAGGCTTCGACAATCGCATATTTAATCTACCCAAGTTACTTGGAAAGCAGTTTGATATCACATTACATGACTATTACACTATTTGCCCCAGAGTCAATATGGTGACTGAATCAAACCGTTTTTGCGATTCAGTCAGTTTTTCAGATTGTAATACCTGCCTAGCTAAAAACCCGCCCCATAGTGAAAATAAAATAGCTCTGGACTGCCAAAGTACGCGTATTCAATCATGGCGAAAAAGCAAGAAAAACTTCCTTAAATCAGCTAGACAGGTTTTTGCACCTAGTCATGATACTGCTAAAAGGATTAATTATTTTTTAAATCTTGACAACCTTCGAGTGCTATATCATCCAGAGTCTGAAGTTAATACTAAGATAGGCGATCTCAAAAGAACAGAATGTTTAAGAGTGGCAGTTCCTGGTGGAATTAGCCGTAATAAGGGGTTTGACAGGCTGGTATCATGCGCTTCATATGCATTAGAAACAGATTTACCTATTCAATTCATTGTGATTGGTTATAGCTGTGATGATAAGAAATTAAACAAGTTTCCTAATATTAAAATCACTGGACGTTATCAACGCAATCAATTCACTTCTATTGCCAGAAAATATAACTGTAGCGTCTCAGTACTTTTCAGTTTATGGCCAGAAACCTATGGATTCACACTCACCGAATCTGTTAATGCAGGCATGCCTGTGTTGTCTTTTAATATTGGCGCTTACGCAGAACGAATTAATAAACTGGAGGTTGGTAGAGTATTACCTTTAGATGCCTCCGACCAACAAATTTGTGAAGCGTTAATTGAACTATCAGAAAATTTTGAGCCATCAGAGATAAGCATGGGTAATGTGTACCCTTCATTAGTCTCTGATTACTATCAACTCGGGGCTGCATCAGAGCATAAAAAAACTGCCTGACTGCTACCTTTTACACACATAAATAAAAACACACATCTTATGAAAAACTCAGTACGAAAAGCTGTTTTCCCCGTTGCCGGTATGGGAACGAGATTTCTTCCTGCAACAAAGGCAACTCCAAAAGAAATGCTGCCTGTCGTTGACAAGCCCTTAATTCAATATGCTGTCGAAGAAGCAGTAGCAGCAGGAATAAAGGATCTGATATTTGTAACTTCTTATACCAAAACACCGGTCATAAATCATTTTGACAAAAACTTTGAGCTCGAATACAAACTACAGGAAGCAGGCAAGAAAGAATTACTGGATGTCGTAAAAAACATTCTGCCTGAAGGGGTCAACTGTTTTTACGTTCGACAACCAGAGGCTCTTGGTCTTGGGCATGCTGTTCTCTGTGCAAAGGACATCATAGGCGATGAGCCTTTTGCCGTGCTTTTAGCAGACGATATGATCTACTGTGATGAAACACCATGCCTGGACACTATGATAGAGATGTCAGTTGAAGCTGAATCATCCACTGTAGCGGTAGAGCAAGTTCCTATGGCTCAGGTAAACAAGTATGGTGTCATTGACCCTGAGCAAATCACAGAACGAGTTTACAAACTCAAAGGTGTAGTCGAAAAGCCACCCGTCGAAAAAGCACCCTCTAACCTCTCGATTGTAGGCCGCTACGTTCTGCAACCCAGAATTTTTGAACTTCTTGAAAACACACCACGTGGCGCTGGCGGTGAGATCCAGTTGACGGATGCCATTGCTGCTCTTCTGTTAGAACAGGATGTTCACGCTTATCGTTTCAATGGTGTTCGTTATGACTGCGGAAGTAAAATGGGTCATATGCAGGCGAATGTTGAATACGCCTTGAGACATCCTGAGCTTAAAGACAGATTCACAAAGTACCTGC
>NZ_JAHHPQ010000184.1:0-1278 GCF_024606245.1 Endozoicomonas sp. SESOKO2 | reverse complement strand
TGCCGTTGTAATTGCTTAACCAGAGCCGGTTCCACCACCCTGTCCCGAAGGAAAGCCTGGTCCAAAGGTGGGTAATAAGCCATAGGCAGTTTCTCTTTCAGGGTCGGATCCAGCTGGCGTCCGGCATAATGATCCGGGTTACCGGTGAGAATGACCCGGTGTTTTGAGCTAACCTTGACAGGGTGGCCATTCACATAGATACAGGGTTCCGGTTCCCATAAGCCGTTTAATGACGCCAGCAATCCGGTTTTGGCCAGGTTCGCTTCATCCAGAACCAGAGTGAGATAGTGTCCGTCTTTGTCGGGTGTCCTGGCCCATTCCATCAGCATCCGGTTTTGCTGTTCCGTAGAGCGGTCACCATCGGGGTGTTCTTGCCACTGCCAGCGTTGCATCAGGGTCTGTTCGCTGTCAGAAGGCCCAAGGGACAGCACTGAAGCCTCTCCCGAAGCCTCTGCCATTCTGGCAGAAAAGTAACTTTTCCCGGTGCCGGTTTCTCCTTGCACGAATATAACGGGAGAGTCTGCTAACCGGTCATGGAGTCGTGATAATCGACGACTTTCACGATCCTTCTGATTAGTCGAGCCGTGATAAAGATCGTCCGCCAGCGCTGACATGGGCTGATCGGCAGAACCTTGCCATTCCAGTGATTGAGACAGTCGGTTTTCTATGTATTCAATTCGCTCAATGCGTTCTTCGTCAGGGTTCTCTGCGTCATGTTCTCTTCTGGCCATGTGAAAACAATCAGTGGCCAGAGCGAGAATGGCATCGGACCGCGTCTGCCCTGGTGACAAAGGTAACCGCCAACCAGAAGCCAGTGCATCTTGCAAACGTTTGATCTGTCTTGATGGCCTGATGGCTAACCGTAGACGGGGCGCTGCTGCCGGATCGACCTGCAACTGATGCGCCATTGCCTGACGTTGTTGTTCAGGCGCATGAGCCACGATCATGGCACAGAACCTGCCCAGAACTTCTTTTTCATCACACTTTGAAAATGGTTTTTCATAAGACAGTTGAAATGGGCAGTCCTTAAATAACCGCGGGTCAAAAACTCGGGCCAGTGGCCATAGGTTTTGCTTCACAAACGTTCTGTCCAGCCGCAGGGAACCGTTGATGATGGCAGTTAACTGATCCGGGTCCACCGAGGGAGGGGGATGCTCATCCGGCTTTTTACAAGCATCCGGCAGTAACCACCAACAAGCCACTTTCATAAAATCCCGCACTGCCGGATTCTGTCGGGTGCCATGGGTGATGACGCTGTTAATGGCCTTGCGCCAGTGG
>NZ_JAHHPQ010000183.1:0-1315 GCF_024606245.1 Endozoicomonas sp. SESOKO2 | reverse complement strand
TTTGGGTTTAGATTGTTTCGTCTCTCCCTGTCAGGGCGTTTGTCAATTCCGACCATCATCCGATAGCAGTCGGCCCGCTGTCCCCATGGACAGTGACATACCGCTGGAGTCCGATCCCTGTCCTATTTGTCTGGTTCACTTCCATGGCCGTGATGTGGTCGTCAAAAGCCAATGTTGTGGCAAACACTTCGATCTGGACTGTATTTCGAAGTGTTTTGTTGATCAGCCCATCGGCTCTCGCCGGTGTGCAATGTGTCGGCAAGACCCGATGCCTATTGTGAATGAGCACACCGGGGAATCTTACCCGGATAGATTTTTCCCCGATCCGACCTTTTATAATGCCTGTTCTGACGGGGACTTGAATCAGGTGGAGAAGTCACTGGCAGAAGGAGTCAATGTCAATGCCGTGATGACTGATGATTTCACTGCCTTGATGTTGGCATCTATTGATGGGCACACGGACGTCGTCGAACGCCTTATCAACGCCGGAGCAAACGTCAACGCCGCTCGGACTGAGGATGGCTGCACCCCGCTGTTCATAGCTGCCCAGGAAAATAACACCAACTGCTTGAAAGCCCTGATCGAAGCCAACGCGGACCTCAACGCCAGGGCTAAAGATGGCACCACCGCGCTGTTCATCGCTGCCCAGATGGGCAATACCGACTGTGTGAAACTCCTGATCAACGCTGAGGCAGATCTCAACTCCGCCTTGACGGATGACGCCACCCCGGTGTTCATCGCTGCACAGAAAGGTTACACCGACTGTTTGAAAGCCCTGATCGAAGGCAGCGCAAACATCAACGCACGGACTGTGACTGGCGCCACCGCACTGATGGTCGCTGCCCAGATGGGCAATACCGACTGCGTGAAACTCTTGATCAATACTGGGGCGGATCTCAACGCCGTCAACAGGAATGGCGCCACCGCGTTGTTTATCGCTGCCCAGAAGGGCAATACCGACTGCTTGAAACTCCTGATCAACGCCAAGGCAGATCTCAACGCCGGGGATTCGAATGGCGCCACCCCACTCTTCGCGGCTGTGCAAGAAAATAACATCGACTGCGTGAAACTCCTGATCGACAATGGGGCGGATCTCAATGCCCGGTTTGAGAATGGTGCCGACCCAGTGTTCATGGCAGCCCTGAAGGGTAATACCGACTGCGTGAAACTCCTGATCAACGCTGGGGCAAATCTCGACAGCGGGACCGTACTTGGCACTACCCCGCTGTCCATTGCAGCCCGGAAGGGCAACACCGACACCGTGAAACTCCTGATCAACGCCGGGGCAGATCTCAACAGCCGGAACGATTTTGGC
>NZ_JAHHPQ010000182.1:0-1031 GCF_024606245.1 Endozoicomonas sp. SESOKO2 | reverse complement strand
AGCTGAATTCACTGAATTTGGGTGATGCAGGGTGTTCACCAGCAACGGCTTTCCTTGGCTGATAGCCGTCATATCCCAGACACCAGCCGTATAATCTTCTGAAGCGGAAACTGCCCAGTGACCTTTAGTGTCAAAGCTGACATCCCATACCGGTGCTGCATGTTCAATGGTGGCCAGTAATTGGGCGCTATGCTTTTTTTCTGCCCCGGAGGTGTCCCAGTATTTTGCAGTATGGTCATCCGAGTAAGTGAATAATTTTGAACCGGCCGGGTGCCAGGTCAGGCCAGTGACTGAACCATTATGCTTTATAGTAGTTAACAGTCTGGCTGCGCCGCTGGAGATTGCGCTGAAATCCCAGAGTCTTGCGGTATGATCGTCGGATGCCGTTGCAGCCAGAGTATCCGTAGCCGGATCGAAAGCCCCCTGATAGACAGGGCCATAGTGCTTCAGCGTCGCTAATAATACAGGGTTTTTGTCTTTTATCCGGGTTATATCCCAAAGCTTGGCCGTCCAGTCTGCTGATACAGTCAACACCTGTTCCGCTTTGCTGCTGAAGACAGCCTGAAATACGGTAGCATTGTGCTCCATTGCTGCCAGCTGCGTCACCTTGCCTGATTCGACCTGGCTAAGATCCCAGAGTAGAGCCGCCCCTTCGGTGCTGACTGTCAGCAGCAAGTTGCCTGATGGTGAAAAGCTGGCATAAAGGACGTTGCCATTGTGATTAAGGGTTGACATTAGTGTGGGGAAATTCGCTTTGGGATGGTTAGCCACCCAGATTTTTGCCGAATTGTCGTTGGAGACGGTCACCAGTAAGCTGTTGTCAGGACTGAAAAATGCACCATTCACCCCGTTATCATGAGGATGGTTTGCCAGCTTTTGAGCTACTTTTTCTATGGGTTGGCCGGTAGTGTAAAACTTTGCGTAATGATCCGCCGACGCTGTGGCAAACCATCGCCCATCGGAGGAGAAAACGGCCTTTTTTACGCTTCCGGCATGGAAGGCATTGGCGACCATTTCCGGTGCATCGTTCG
>NZ_JAHHPQ010000023.1:0-1308 GCF_024606245.1 Endozoicomonas sp. SESOKO2 | reverse complement strand
TCCAGTTCATAATTAATATCGAAATGGTCGTCTAGAGCCCGTTTACCACGGCCTGTAACGATGCAAATCTCATGCAGACCACTTTGTAAGGCTTCGTCAACGCCATACTCAATCAGGGGTTTATTGACGATGGGCATCATTTCCTTAGGCATAGACTTGGTCGCAGGCAGGAAGCGCGTACCGTAACCAGCGGCAGGAAAAAGGCATTTCTTGATCATGGGTTAACAGTGCCCTTGGTTGTTTCAAAGCATAACAGCCACGTTATCTTTGTATTAAAATAGACGACCTGACTCTTAAAATTTGCCAGATCAGTATAAAACTGTCTAATATTTGTTCTGGTACCTCTGTTGTTGCACCCGTTGTGCAGTATTGCTTTAGAGGCCGAAGAAAAAGAAGTATACGACGCCTTAAGCTCACAGCGTACCCATAACCTAACTTAAAGGTAGATTAATAATGACACTTAAAGGTCTGATTAAACTTACCCACCTACTTCAGGAATACCCACTAACTATTATCCAGTGGCAAATCTTACTGGTAGTGGCTGAAAATCCCGGTGAAACTATAACTGACCTGGTGAATGCTGAAAAGCTGACCTGCGGCACGCCCAGTGATATCGCTGTCAGTGTGAAGCGTCTGGGTGAAGGTCGTCACGACCGTCCTGGTCTGGGTCTTATTAAAAAAGCTCAACATGAGGACGATGGACGTTATTTCAAGCTGACCTTAACCCCCAAAGGTAAAAAGCTGGTCGAGAAAATAAAATCAAAAGCGCGCTATATTAAATGACGCTTCCTTTTGGGCTCAGGAATGCTGCTGATGGGTGTTTTAACTAGTACGATATTCCAGCTTGAGCCCTCAATTCTGTATGCCTTACGCCCGTTTTTTGTTGGTTCCACCAGATGGATCTTTAGTACCTGCTTAATTAATGACTCTCCCGAGCTTCTCTTAAGCAGGCCCTAATCATCAAAGCGTATACCCAGTCAGTCTGATCAGTTGGGTTTTGCCGCCCAGGCTGCGCACCAGCCACCCTCTTCTACTCTGCGACCGGCAAACAGTGTACAGCCATTATTCTTAGCGGACTCAAAGAACATACAGTTTTTACAGACATCCCCTTCCTTATATTTTGGATTACCCTTGGCCTCAGAAGCCTTCTTTACGTAGTTAAGTGCTTTAGCCTGTGGCTCGTCTTCCTGAACTTCGTCTGTAGGGGCTGGTGCTGCAGCAGTGTCGATTACAACTAAAGGGATTAAGCCGCAAACCAGTCCCAGTTGGATAAACTTTCTTCTATCCATTTTTAGTCCTCATCGTGTG
>NZ_JAHHPQ010000181.1:0-2565 GCF_024606245.1 Endozoicomonas sp. SESOKO2 | reverse complement strand
GCTGTAAATATAGCAAGTATTTTGCATAGGCAGTCTTTCAGACTGCGAACTATCCATCCCCGAACTAGAAGTACGGGGCTTTCCGCTCAATTTGGTAAACAAAGTTCACACCGCTGGCGATGTTTTCTGGATAATTGTGAACCAAATCAAACTTTGCTGGTCTGAAGATTTAGAAAATTCAGAAAACAAATTATTGATGGAATGAATGATGCTGCCATGGATGTCCCGCGCTACTCTCTTTAACCTGTTCAGTCGCACCGTTCCGGAAACAGATGTTTCCTCTAATGTGCCCACTTCGGGTTTGAGCAATCAAACGGCTCGATCGGGTGGGTCCTCCGGTTGCTCTTTACACCAGCGGCACATCACTTCCACTCTCGACCAGCGTCGTGAATGGGTATCCCGGGTTCAGAATGCAATAGGCAATATTGACATTCCATTTGGTAATAAATTGCTGCGAGAACAGATAGATAAAGCCCAGTATGATCTTAAAAGGTTGAGTAAGGACCATCCCGGGGACAATCAAAGATTCTATCTGTCTTCCTTGCAAGCACTGATCAAAACCCTTGTCAGCGATATTACCCTTCCCGAAAATATTTCCGTTCTGCAAACGCTGGCTGATTTGGGGCTGGGACTTGATGCTGATTGGATGATTTGTACAATCAATATACCTCCCCAATTACTAAAGCAACTCTTGGGTAACACACGCCATGAAACAGTGCTGAGACTTCTTGGCAACCTTGCCAAAACAATGATGTGCAGGGCTGATCCGGACTTTATGGCAATATTGGACAGATACCTGACCCCGAGGCAACTGCAGAAAACAGCCCGGGAGCTTATGAGTGAGATGGCACAACAACGTTGCCCTCGTCTAACAAAAATTAATCAATCTCTTCGGATTTCCGATGGCTCAGCGCCCTATCTGATAACCGCTATTTTCGAATCACTGGACATCAGACATGGCGACCTTCAGACGTCACAGGATTTCTGCCAGACCATCACCACGGCACTGGGTTCAGAGTTTTTCATATTGCAACTTTGTATGCTGGAGGTGAATGCCCAAAGGCATGAAAAGCTGATTCTGGAAGCACTGAAAAAGCTGGATCATCAGGAGCGGGAACAGCTTCTGGTCTGTGCCTTTATCCTGGGCCAGCGGGAATTTTTCAAGCGGTTGCTGGCAGGCGCCTTACCCACAATTCTTAATCAGACATTTAATAACGGCAGTAATATTCTGCACCTTATGGCGACAGCACTTCCGAGCAGTTACTCTAACGGCGAATTATGCAGATATCACTGTCTGGAGGCTTATCTCCCCCGTTATGACCAGCTGTTTGAATATCTGCCCGCCAGAATTCTGGCTAATCAACAGGACCACAGCGGCGCAACACCGCTGTTGCTTTTATACCGACATCACTGTGCGCAATTAGCCTCAACACACCTATCCGGAAAGGATGACAGTCAACTGGCCAGAACCCGGCGCAGCGCTCTGATCAAGCTAACCACTTCTGGCCATCTCATTGATTGTATGAAGGAACATTTAGACGGAAAACGCCCTTTGAATGTCAACTGGTTTACTGAGTTCCTGCAACTGTTTAAATCCCTGCCGCCGTCTACTTTCAAAGCAGTCAGCTTGCGCTCTGCTGAGTATTCATACGGCGCACAACTACGACACCCCCCCCCCGCCCCGTGCAACACAGTCACTTCAGCCTGTTATCAACTATTTTGAGCATCACACAGACGTTTTACGGGATGAGCAGCAAACACTGGAATTAATCAGGTTAATACATCAGAACGGGTTACCGGTTGAATATGCTGCGCAGGTGCTCCGGGTTGTCTCTCCGGACATGCAAAAAAAACTACTTGAGCACCTGTCAGCAACACCTGATGATCGCGACTCACTGTTTATTGAACGGCGCTGCGACCTATATTATCGCAATAAGTTCTATCCATGGCATCTGATTGCCCTTGGGGTTGGTGCCGGGTGTGCACTTAATCCAGACAGGTTTTATAGCGAATGTTTCCTCCGGGAGGTGGCTGAATTTAACAGGAAACACCCAAAAGAGACGGTGCCGGAAATGTCCGGGCTTTGGGAAGCGGAGTTGATCAACAGCGGGAATATTGAAATTTACGGTCGCAGTCTGGCTTTTCCTTCCGCAGAGGTACCTCAGGGTTATCGCCGTTTCAAGTTTCTGAAACAACAGCCTGGTTCCACAGAAGACTGGCATGATTTTGTCCGCGAACAGCCACAAGTGGATTTTTTTCGAACGCATAAAGCTGAGCTGGGCCTTGAAAGCACACTGCTGAAACCACGGGGCATCTATCGTCTGAGCAATGCCCTGAATAAGCTCAAAGCCTGCAGATTACCTGATGAAACCCTGGCAACCATTGCCCTGGAGCCAGATGGTTCGGCACTGCTACAAGTCTTTGATGATGAAAAAAACTCCCAACTGTATCACCACTATCCTTATGAAACGGAAGGAGTGGCAGGGCTCTCAGTGCAGGCATCGTTTGAGGGCCTCAGGCTGTTTGCCAGAGATGCGGGTCGTCTCTGGCAACACAATTTTCAGG
>NZ_JAHHPQ010000180.1:0-1305 GCF_024606245.1 Endozoicomonas sp. SESOKO2 | reverse complement strand
GGAATGATCAGGCTGACATAGTCTCCGGGGATCGTCCTGTTACGCTCGTCAGGGGGCAGTTGCAGCAAGCGAAGGTTGTGAAGATCGCCAAGGGTGTCGGGCCTTATCGGGGTCGTTGCGTTGCCCAACTGTCTCCGCAATTCGTCCGTATTGTTCACCCGGCGTCTGAACAGATCGCTGGCGTCAACCAGTTGGCGCAGATCACTGGCGATAGTTTGGTCAGTGGCATCGGCCAGGTAGTCCGGCGTCAGGTAAACCCCTATCCGGTCATTCAGGGCTGTGAGGGTAAAGAACCGGCCCCGGACACTGCTGGTGGTGTTGCCAGGAAGCGATGCCTGTTCCGTTTCGGTCAGGCCATCGTATTCACCCTGTTGTGCTTTATCATTTTTTTTGAGTCGTCCAAGGTTTTCCAGGGCTGGATTGTCAGGGTTTTTAGCGGTCAGCCAGTCCAGGCTGTCATCAAGAGCCCTGCGGAAAAACCATTGTTCACTGCGCAATGGTTGTTCGGCGTAAACTGCTTCGATGGCCTTGAGCAAATCCGCCATTTCCCTGGCTGTACGGTGACTCTCTGTCAACGGTTGCTGCTCTCTCATAACGCGGGTAAGGGCTGGGGCCAGCCCATCGTTTTGATAAAGTTCGCGGACCGCATCCACAAAGTCTTCCGCAGTGCCACCCCGCTTCCTGAGGTTATGGCGTTGGCCTGCCACCAATATCTGGTAAAGATCACCTGATTGTTTTGGCCATTGCCGGGCCTGGTAACGTTCATCCAGCCCGTAATACGGTTGCAGCGCTTCCAGCCTGTTGCCAGTGATACCCCAGAGCTGCTCAATACCGGCCACAGCCAGGGTATTGTTCTCAAGAGTCTTTCGCCATGCCGGCACCAGCAAGGCCGAGAGTCCCTGCGCCAGAGCCTCGTCAGAGTGTCGGGAAAAATCCGCCGCTCCCAGACGAACCAGGGGCTGACTGTCGTTTGTGAAGGTCGCGTCACTGTCAAGGAATGATCTTTCGGGTTCTGCCCTGATAACAGGGATCTTGAGGTCCGGTTCTGCCGGATCACTGGTGACCTGAAGTCCGTGCAGAAAGGCCAGCAACTGCTCATTAAAGCCACCGTACAGAAACAGTCCGGCCAATTTCTCAAGGTCAAAAACCAGCCGCCGGAGAGTCTGTGCCGGACCCTGGTAACCGAGCGAATGATAGCCTTCCACGTCAAGGGTGATGTCAACCAGCTGCAGTGGCGGAGCCGCGTCTCCCTGGGGGTATACCCTGACACCTATTTCTGATCCCTGAACGTGGGTACGGTAACCT
>NZ_JAHHPQ010000022.1:0-2338 GCF_024606245.1 Endozoicomonas sp. SESOKO2 | reverse complement strand
TCTGCATACCTTGGCTAAACAGACAACCTCTCGAAAACCCAAATAGCGAATAAGCGTAGATTCTAATTCAACGGGAAAATCGAGTAATAAACATGGATTGTTGTATACACTCACCTCTCTACCTGCAATGACACCTGTTGGTGCCTCCTCCATTTGAAGTTGCTCAGGTGTTGATGAAAGTAATCCATCACTGCTGGAATTGCTTTTCACAGACTCCATGCCAGATGCCTTTCTATCTCCAAAGTCATTATTTATCCTCGCTTGAAAGGACATTCAAAATTGATTCGATCTGTTAGAGTCGTTTTTACAATGGAAGTTCAAAACATTGAGGTCAGTGGAAACAGGGAAAAGAAGAGTTCTGAACCGTGAAGATGATAGAAAGAAGCTTTTTAATAGAGACCACTGTAAAAAATATCATCGGACTTTCGATATATATCCTTTAAATTCGTTGGTGTACTGGAGAGTTTTTTCCCGGTTTTATAAGCAGGCACATGGCCACCGTTTCAGTTGGATTTGTGTGTCCACTAAAACGGGTGAGGTTCACAATCCACTCATTTTTTTGTTGGGTGGTGTTTTAGTTGCTGGGGAGACGTTGACGGATGAGTAGCTCTAGTTGTCTTACTTGTTCCCGGGTTTCTGCATGTTGTTCGTCAGAACGCTTGAAACCTGCAAGCATGGCTTCCGCCAGGGCAGAGACATCGGCTTTAACGCCTGCAATTTTTTGATCCTGCTCAGCGAATTGTGTACGCATTTTTTGATCCTGCTCAGCGAATTGTGTACGCATTTTTTGATCCTGCTGAGTGAATCGTGTACGCATTTCCTGCCGTGTTGCCAATATTTCCTGGTGTGTATCACCGGTGATTTTGATGAGGCTACGCACTGCGCTATCCAGAGAATCAAAATGTGATTCCAATCGCTCTACTCTTGCTTCTAATAACATTGGGACTACTCACGTTGTATTTATGGAGTAACCAGCATAGCAGAGACCGGCACAAAGACACCAAAGACTGTTTTTTAATGAGTTCTTTGCAAAACTACGCTCATTCGATCATCAATCGCCCCTCCACAGTTCAGCGATTCTCGCCGTGTAATCTGCACAGACGGCCACGACATTTCGGCCATCGGGACTGAATTTGGCTGAGGTGATCACCGGCCCGTGAGAAATGATGGCTTTTTTTATCCACGACCCATCGGGCCCAAGGCCATAAATTTTCGCCGCTTTGTCATCACCGGCGGTCACCACGAGGCAGCTATCGGGACTGAAGTTGGCTGAGAGGACATAACGCTCATGGGTAATGCTGGCTGTTTCTTCCCATGATCCATCCGCCTGCAGGCTGTAGATTTTTATCGTGTCAAGGCAATCGGTGGTGACTATATGGTGGCCATCGGCGCTGAAGGTGGCTGACAAGACCCAAGCATTTTGGCAAAAGGTGTATTTTGTTTCCCATAATCCATTGGTTTGCCGTTCGTGGATTTTCACAGTTTTGTCCAGACTGGCAGTCACCACAAGGCGGTCATCGGGACTGAAAGAGGCTGATTTGACCGCATTTTTATGGGTAATGGTGGTCATTTCTCCCCATGATCCATCGGCCTGCGGGCCATAGATTTTCGCCGTGCCATCCAAACTTGCGGTCACCAAAGAGCGGCCATCGGCGCTGAAGGTGGCTGAGCTGACAGAATCATTATGGTAAATAGTGGTTTTTACTCCCCATGTGCCATCGTGTTCCAGACCATAAATTGTTGCATTCTTATCATGCTTATCATCAGTTAAGACAAACAAATGATTGGCATCGGCGCTGAAGCCGACCGACGTGACCAGAGCATTGTGGTGAATAGTGTATTTTGCTTCCCATGATCCATCAGTCTCCTGTTCATAGATTTTCAATGTTCCATATACACAGGCGGTCAATAGTTGCTGGTCATTTGCACTGAAGGTGGCTGAGATGACCGGCGATTTATGGTAAATAATGGCTTTTACTTTCCATGATCCATCGTCGTCCTGACCACAGATTTTCACCATGGGATCGGAACAGACGGTCGCCATTTGACGGCCATCGGTAGTGAAGGTGGCTGATAAGAAACAAGTTTTATGGTCAATGGTAGCTTTTGTTTCCCATGATCCATCGGTCTTCTGGCCTGTGATGATCGCTCTTTTATCAAAGCTGGTAGTCACCACATGGAGGTTATCAGCACTGAAGTCGGCATCATAGATTTGGCATGAATGGGTAATTTTTGCTTTTGGCACTAATTTGAATGTTTCACATTCAGACATCAGTTTACTGTAGGTGAAAAGCAGCTGAGCAGGAAAATGAGTGGTTTCTCGTTGCTTTATGAGTGA
>NZ_JAHHPQ010000179.1:0-19095 GCF_024606245.1 Endozoicomonas sp. SESOKO2 | reverse complement strand
TCGTCTTCTTCAGTGGGTGGAGTCACAATAATGGTCGGAGGGGTGCGCATAATACAGTCGGGCACAAACTTGCGGCGATGTTTGTAGTTTTGACAACGCCCCGTTGGCAGATCCAGTAATTTGCAGGAGATGGCCACGGTATAAATCTCCTGGGTGTTGTCGTCAATGAGTTTGTTCAGACAGCAACGCCCGCAGCCATCACAAAGAGACTCCCATTCATTACGGGTCATGGCCTCCAGGCTTTTGGTGCGCCAGAAAGGTTCTTGAGCAGGGATGGACATAGGCTGGAAATCGGGTGGTATGAGAGTGTGAAACCTACCGCAAATCTTCAGGTAAAGAAACAGGCGACTTCACACTCTGGTTTATTTACTGAGCCGGAGACAAGAGTCCGGTCCACTGCCACCAGGTCATGGAGAAGAGTACAAAGGTCAGCAGACAGGCCAGAGTCAGCAGCAAGCCGATCCGTGCAAATGTTTTCGCCTGGAAGGTGCCTGTAGAATAGGCCACCATGTTTTGGGGGGAATTCACCGGCAGGATCATACCAAAGCTTACGGCAAAGAGTTGCAGAAGCACCAGCCCCATGGCGTTATGCATCATAGTGTCTGGCAGGGTGTCGGTGAAAGCCAGGAACACTGGCAGTAATGCCACGGTCAGGCTCATTGCCGAAGCAAACCCCAAATGCATGACCACCGTAAACAACGTCATCGCAAACACCAGCAGGGCCAACGTCATGGTGTGGATTTCCATGGATGAGAAACAGCGTTCTGCCAGCCAGGCAGCGGCGCCTGTACTGACCAATTGTTGACCCAGACTAATGCTGACGCCAAACATGACGATGACGCCCCAGGGAATGCGCTTCTCAATATCTTTCCAGCTCTCAAAGACGCCTGTTCCGGGCAACAGCAGACAAACGGACATCAACAACATGGTGGCTGGAACGGTAATGTGGTGAAGCGTACCTTCTGTCACCCACAGGCTGATCAGCAGAACGGTAAACAGAGCCAGTTTCTTCTGTTGGAAAGACCAGGGTTCGGAAGAGGTGTGCAGGCAACGGCTGATGTCATCTTTCAGCGAGTGCCCTTTTACCTCAGCTTTCAAAATGAAATACAGGATGACGGTCATCAGGGCTGACCAGGGGCCGGCATGGATCAGCCATTGAATCCAGGTCATGGTGAAGCCACTGTGTTCATGCATCAACTCAAGGCCTGCCACATTGTGGCCGGTCGCCGTCATGACGCCGACATTCCATATGGTACTGACCTGGGCGGCCCCCATGATCAGTACCGCCGCCAGACGGCTTTTAGGGTCCAGACCCAGTGTGGCGATCACTCCTGCCAGAATGGGAACCTGAACAGCAGTACGCCCCGTGGGTGAAGGTATCATAAAGGAGAATACCACGCCGACCAGGAGGCAGCCGGCAATGATGGCGCCGTGACTGGGGCGAATGCGCGACAGAATTGCCAGAGCTATACGTTTATCCAGCTCAGTGGACTGCATAGCGGCGGCCATGATCAGGGCACCGGCTATAACAATGATGCTGGGCGATGAAAAGCCTTTCATGGCCAGCCCCAGTGCTTTACTGGTACCCAGAATGGTACCGGTTTCACTGCTGGGGACAACACCTGTCAATAGAGTAACCAGTGCCGCAATGAGCAGGGCACTGATGGGGTAAGCCAGGGCTTCAGTTACCCAGAGGATGACCGCCATGACCAGAATGCCCAGCATGATCTGGCCATAAGCGGTCAGGCCCTCCAGAGGCAGAGAGATCACCAGCAGGAGTGCGCAGAACGACAGGGGAACAGCCAGTCTTGCGGTCCATTGCCTGAGTGCAGTCGGGTTTTCCAGATGACTGGACATAATTAATACAACCTCATTCAATTATTAGTGTTCGAAGGAGAGGAACCCTAAAGTCTAATAAAGGATGAGGTTCTTGCAGGATTAATCGTCTTTCAGGACAAAATTTTGCAGAAAACCGTACTCTTGTTCCATATCTTCTGTGTCTTCCAGCAGGTTTTCAGGGTCCTTCAGATGACCCTCAGGGGTGTGGTGCTCCGAGAGTTTTTCAGTGAGCGCCTGACAGTGGAAGACATGTTCTCTGGCCGAGGTCTGGCCAGCTTCGGGATATAATGGCTTTTTGATGGCTGCGGCGCCAATAGCCGTGAGAGTGAGAATGCTGTTATCAGACTCAAGGGTTTCAACGGCGGGAGATAGAACCGTCTTTACCGGTGAAAAAGTAGACAGGGACTCTTGTCTCAAGTGCTCCGGCCGGATGCCCCGTTTGGGCAGTTCCATCCGCTCCGCTACCGTTTCAAACCAGGCCGCCAGAATCTCCCGACGTATTGCTCCTGACTCTTCAGGAGTGGCCAGATATTGAAGGGAAGCCTCTGCCGCCTGAAGAAATTGGCACAGTGGTCGGGGGAGCTCCATATCAATCTGGATGGATTGTCGGCTTTCGGTGTGAACCGTTTTCAACGGCAACGGTTTATTTTTTATTGCGAGGTGGAGCTTTTCCAATTCCTCTGAAAGTAAGTACTGACGGTTGTTCTCAAAACCTTCCTTCCCCTTCCTTTCGATCAGATTGAGCCGGATACCGGCCAGAACGTTCTTTCTCACTCCGGGCAGTGCGGGCGCCTCATGACCCAGTCTCGCCCGTAAATGTTTGACCAGAGCGTCGCTGAATGACGGGTCGACCACCGTAACATTGAAAGGACTCTTTGCCGGAGGTTCGATCAGAGTTGGCGACTGGGGTAATGAAAATTCACATCGACACGCTATGCGCTTTGGTGGCTTGAAGGGCTCCCCTTTGACAGCCTCATGGAATGCATTGTCGACGCTTTCTGTTTCCAGATAGCCAGCACTGGCAGCGTTAGGCACTGCGTCGGCATTGATCAGGAGGTCAACAGGGACTTTGTTGCTGTGGGCGTTCTGCTCGTCCTGATGTTCCAGATGAACAAGGTATTTTCCATCTTGCTGATCAGGCGCTTCAATATCGACAACCCCGGTATTGGAGACCATTTGAAGGGGTGATGAATCAAGCCTTGCCATATCAAGAACCTGAGCCCAGAGGGCCTGATGCAGGGTGTCTGCTGAAATTTCTCCAAACCCGTCCGGGTCAAGCCGTCCTGAGTTTTTGTCATTGTTTTGAGGTGAATTGTTTTGAGGCGAATGCTGTTCATGGGCCGGCAGTCGGGTAAACAGTGAGTCAAACTCACTACCGAGATAAAAGCGTAATGCTTCCATCCATTGTGGGTCTAACCGCAGTGTCCCGGTGGGAGTATGGAGGGGCTCGACACTCAATAACAGGGTGACATCAGCGCCTGCTTCAACTTGTGTCAATGCCGCCAGCAGGCCGTGAATGTCCGAACCATCGATGACGACCTGTGGGTGGTATTCTGCTTCGTGATGTTTATCCAGAATCCATTGGTTAAGGTGGGCATCAATGACAGGGCTGTTAAGACTGGCAAGATCATAAAGTTTCGATAACGTCTGCCTGGCATCGTCGTCTGGCCAGTTACGTCCATCCAGCAGGAGGGAGTCTCCCCATTTTCTCCCGAGGTGCCGTGCTACTTCCAGTTTCTGCTTTTTGGCTGCGATAATGGCCTGTAACTCTTCCTGAGTAGGTGTTTTCCCGTCGCTGACTTTCTCTCTGATTGCAATAGGGTCAACCTCTTTCAGTTGGTCAACCAGCTGAGCAAAAGACTCATGTTCTGTGCTGTAAGTTAACAGTTCGTCCTCAAGCTTCTCCCTGACATCCACCAGATTTGCTCTGGCTTCCAGGGGATAGTCGCTTTCGTCGGGGTCATCGATCTCAAAGCCCAGGTCTTCCATTAATTCGTCGGTAGCTTTGACCTGCTCAAGAAACTCCAGCTGAAAAGCATCAACTCTTATGGCCGGATCACCGTTAGGGTGGGGCACTTTGCGAAAACTGAGTTCATTAATGTCTCTGACCAGGTGTTGGGTCAGTTTGAAACGCATGGGAGTGCTGATTTCACTCATCTCATCTATGCATTCGCTGAACGCTTCGGGCGACATGTCGATTTTCAGCTTTCGAACAGCCTGCCACATTTGTTCGGTTTGCCGTTTGTTGTAATGAGAAGACAGACCAGCAGCGGCAAAGCTCTGCTCCAGCTGCGCTTTCAATTCATCCGAGCTATCGGCTGTAATTTGTTCGAGAAACTCGCAGGTGTAATACAACCAGAGAAACTGATCTGCGTCTGCCAGGTTGATCGAAGGCAGCTTTGACTCCAGCTCTTGTCGAGCCTCTTCGAGCATCTGTAAGGGGGCTTTTGGAAAAATGATCGGACGCACAATCTGATCCTTTGAGGCCAGACTGAGAGGTCCGTATATCTGGAAGACCGGGGCATCAGGCGGGCCTTCCGGCAACTTCACAGGTATGGGTTTGTAGGGGACTGCGTCTGTGGCAGGTGGAGGAGTCAAGGCGTCATCGGACCTCGGCTCAACCAGAGGGGTTGATTCGAAGTCGATCATTGTTAATGAGTCCGGTGTTTCGGCTTCTTCAGTGGGTGGGGTCACAATAATGGTCGGAGGGGTGTTCAATGTTAATGAGTCCGGTGTTTCGGCTTCTTCAGTGGGTGGGGTCACAATAATGGTCGGAGGGGTGTTCACTGTTAATGAGTCCGGTGTTTCGTCTTCTTCAGTGGGTGGAGTCACAATAATGGTCGGAGGGGTGTAGGGAATGGGAGGCATTTCCGGACGAGGTCTTTTATGAACGATTTTGGCAGGGCCGCTGCTTTTCATGGCATCAGCAAATCGGTGCCTGCCGGGATTGTCGGGTAACTGCCTGGCCGGTCCGGTGAATTTCATGGCGTCCAGCAGCTTGACTCTTCTTTTTGGCAAGGGTTTGGAGGGTACTGGCTCTCCCATCGGAGCAGGGCTTAACATCAGAGCTTCGTTTTTTACTATTGCTCTGACTGCCCTGTCTGAGAAAAAAGTGTATCGACGGTCTTTGGCACCATCAAAAATCTGTCGTCGCAGGGATAGGCTGGTGTGAGAATCTTCAATGACATTGATGACCATGTCCCTGAGTTTTTTTTCAGCGACTTTGTTCCTGCGGTGTGTAAATTTCCACCGGGTTTTCTTCAGAAACTCTTTTGGGGACGTCTCCACAACCGGCATGCCATTGTGCAGAGTGACACGACAGGCCCGTCCTTCCTCAGTGGCCTGGTCGATGAGTCTCAGATTATGACCTACTTGCTCTTGAATGCTCGGCATGTCAGTCCCTGATTAGGTGAAATCCAACTCTATATTTAGCGGCACGGAGTCAGGTCGGTAAAGAGCAAATAGCATAACTAATAATTGGCGGTTACTGATCCTGACTGGTGTAATGCTCAGTCTTAAAGTCTACAGGGCAGACTGGTAGAATCCCATCCTCGCTCATTTGGCAAAACGGTTATGGTCAGAGTGCCCTTAATATGACCCAAACAATTGGATTGGTGCTGGCTGGTGGCAGGTCTTCCCGAATGGGGCAGGACAAGGCTCGCCTGCTCTGGCAGAACATTCCCCTGTTTCAACATATGCAAAATTTGCTGCATGAATCCGGTATCGACAGAGTATTGCTCAGTGGTGCTCAGTGTGGCAGCAACGCGCTGGTCGATAAAATACCTGACAGGGGGCCTCTTGGCGGTATTCATACAGCTATTGAGGCTCTGCCCGATGGTGTGAACCTCTTAGTGGTTCCGGTAGATATGCCTTTATTGCCACCGGAAGCCTGCAAGAAGCTGGTATCATCCGTAGCAGAGTCCGGCAGGGCGGTTATGTTTGAAACCTTTTTCCTGCCTCTTATTCTGCCCGTCAACAGCCTGCTTCGAAGTGCCGTCAATAGTGCGCTGAGCAGCCAGGATCACAGAGACTATTCTCTTGGACGGCTTTTTGATCGTCTGCAGGGTGTGACTATCACGCTTCCTGACGAATTGGCAGAGCATTTCCAGAACACCAATACCCTCGATGAGTGGCATCGTGCCTTGACAGCCATGAGCGGGGAAAAGCTTGAGTAATGACTAACGACATCAAAGGAGACATGATGGCTCATAAGCAAGAAACTGAATTTGTAGCCCTGAACATTGCGGTACTGACTGTTTCTGATACTCGTACCGTGGAAACAGACACCTCCGGTCACCTGTTGGTGGATCATCTGACCGACGCAGGACATAAACTGGCAGACAAAGCCATTGTCAAAGACAACATCTACAAGATTCGTGAAGTCGTATCCCGCTGGATCGCCTCGGACAATGTTCAGGCTGTTCTGGTAACAGGTGGCACAGGCTTTTCGGGGCGTGACAGTACTCCGGAAGCATTACTCCCAATCTTTGACAAGGAAGTAGTCGGTTATGGCGAGCTGTTCCGTCAACTCTCCTATGAGCAGGTGGGTACCTCCACCATTCAGTCGAGAACCGTTGCCGGCTTTGCCAATGGGACGATCATTTTTGTGATGCCGGGTTCTAACAATGCCTGTAAGACTGGCTGGGAAGGTATTATCAGAGAGCAGTTGGACAGTCGCCAGCGCCCCTGCAACTTTGTTGAGCAACTCAAAAAGGTAGAAGGCTGATGTCGCTGACCCATACCAATGATGAGGGAAAGGCCAGCATGGTGGATGTGGGTGACAAAAATGTCACCCGGCGTGAAGCCAGGGCAGAAGGTTTTGTGGTGATGAAGGCAGAAACACTGGCGCTGGTGGCTGACAATGGTCTGAAGAAAGGCGACGTTCTGGCGGTTGCCCGCATTGCTGGCATCCAGGCGGCGAAACAGTGTGGCAACCTGATTCCACTGTGTCATCCGCTAATGCTTAGCTTTATTGGCGTAGAATTTGAACTTGAACCTGAGCAAAACCGCATTCGGATCGAGACATGCTGTCGTCTGAGTGGTAAAACCGGTGTTGAAATGGAGGCGCTGGCAGCGGCTTCAGTGGCTGCCTTGACGATCTACGATATGTGTAAGGCGGTCGATAAGGATATGTGCATCGAAGGCGTGCGGGTGCTTGAGAAAAGTGGTGGTAAGGGCGGTCACTACAAGGCAGAATAAATGACTGTGGCAACATGCGAAGCTGCCACGGGCTTTTAGGTTTTAGCTGGTAGGCTGTCGCTGCCGAATTAATAATTTCAGTTGTTCAAAGCCTTCGCTGAACCTGGCATCCATCTGGTCCATGCGCTCGTTGAATTTTGAGTCCATCTGATCCATACGCTCGGTGAATTTTGAGTCCATCTGGTCCATGCGCTCGGTGAATTTTGAGTCCATCTGGTCCATGCGTTCGGTGAAATTTGAGTCCATCTGATCCATACGTTCGGTGAATTTTGAGTCCATCTGATCCATACGTTCGGTGAATTTTGAGTCCATCTGATCCATACGTTCGGTGAATCTGGCATCCATCTCATCAAAGCGTTTGTCGGTCCGCATAAAACCGGCATGGGTTGCGGCAGTTAATGCGTTGACGTGATCCTTAACGGATTCCACATCATTTTTAACATCAGCAATGTCGTTTATAACGTCTGCGACATCGAGCTTTAACCCGGTTATATCATTCTGATTGGTCAGGGCGATATTTTTGATTTCTGCACAGACCTTTGCGAGGCTATGCACGTCGGCGTCGAGATTTTTATGTTGCACTTCCAGTATGTCGAGTCTGGCTTCAATAGATGACATAAATAAATACTGCCTTGGTGTAGTAGAAACATTATTGAGTCGAACTCTCAAAATAGCAGACTTTTTCCAGAGGAGAGTGAATCCGGTGATTAAGGTTCTTTTTTTTGCCAGCTACCGCGAAAAGCTGGGTATAGACAGGCTGGAGCTGACTGAGATGCCAACGAATCTTTCTGCACTTCGTGACCTGCTCTGCGAAAAAGGGCAGGATTGGCAGGAAGTCGTTAAAGACCCACGTACCCTGGTGGCTTTGAACCAGACTATGACCCGCAAGAATTTTGAAATAAAAGAAGGCGACGAAATTGCTTTCTTTCCTCCGGTCACCGGAGGGTGATGATGATCTCAATACAGAAGGATGATTTTGATCCGGGTTTTGAACAGGATCAGCTCAGCGACAATACCGGTACCGGGGCTTTGGTGACCTTCACTGGATTGGTGAGGGATGAAAACCTCGGGGACGACGTGGGAGGACTGTATCTGGAACATTATCCGGGTATGACAGAGAAGTCACTCAGGGACATTATTGATGAAGCCGCCGAACGCTGGCCACTGCAAGCCATCAGGGTGATTCACCGGGTCGGGCAGCTTCAGCCGGGTGACAGAATTGTTTTTGTCGGTGTGGCCAGTGCTCACCGCAAAGCGGCGTTTGAGATCTGTGAGTTTGTCATGGACTACCTGAAAACCCGTGCGCCTTTCTGGAAGAAGGAAACCACTCCTGAAGGTGATCGCTGGGTGGATGCCCGTGAGTCTGATGAAGAGGTGGCAAAGCGCTGGGGGCAGACATCGTTGTGACGTATTGGCTGGGTATTCTGACACTGTTGTTTAGCATAAGTGCAACTGCTGCTCATCTTCGAGTGGCGGTGTCTGCTAACTTTAAACCCGTTTTAGAACATCTGGCTGAACAGTTTAAGCGTCAGACCGGACACAAGTTGACTGTCTCTTCAGCATCGACTGGCGTGCTGTACCATCAGATTATGCGTGGTGCTCCCTTTGATCTTTTTTTCTCAGCCGATCAAGCCAGACCCCTGAAGCTGGAAAACAATGGCAAGGCGCTTTCTGAAAGTCGAAAAACATACGCCTATGGACGTTTGGTTCTTTGGGATCGAACAAAGGATAAAGAGCCATCTTCAATTGAGCAGCTCAAAGACTGGCATGGTAAGTTGGCTATTGCTAACCCTGCAACCGCTCCCTTCGGTCTGGCTGCCAGGCAGTCTCTGGAAAAGTCAGGTTTATGGGAGAGTTATCAGGGGCGGCTGGTGCAGGGAGCCAACATTCAGCAGGCATGGCAGTTTGTGGCCAGCGGTAATGTTGACATGGGGCTGGTTGCCTTATCCCAGCTTTCAGGAAAAGAGCTGAAGCGAATCAGCTATGTGCCAAAAACGCTCTATGAACCGATTCGTCAGGATATGGTGATACTGAAAAGTACAGAGCACAAAAAGATAGCTCAGGCGTTTTCGGCGTTTGTGTTGTCTGCCTCGTCCCAGAAATATATTGCTGAGCATGGCTATTTTCCTGCCATCCGGGATAAGGCGAAATAATGCTGACCACAGCCATCTGGCTGACCATGAAACTGGCTGTGCTGACAACACTGCTGTTGATGCTGGTGGGAATACCCCTGGCCTGGAAACTGGCCAATATGAGAAGCCGCTTTCGGCCATTAATAGAAGCTATTGTCGGTTTGCCACTGGTGCTACCGCCCACGGTACTCGGTTTTTATCTGTTAATTGCCTTCTCGCCAGACAATACCTTGGGCCAATGGTGGGTTGATTTAACGGGGTCAACCCTCGCATTCAGTTTTTCAGGGCTGGTGGTGGCTTCTGTGCTGTATTCATTGCCATTTGTCGTGCAACCTCTGCAAAGAGCGTTTGAGCAGTTGGATCATGGTCTTCTTGAAGCGGCCTCCATGCTCGGGGCCAGTCGGCTTGACCGGTTTATCAATATTGTTTTGCCAAATTCTCTCAGAGCACTCTTGTTGGCTGCCTGTATGGGCTTTGCTCATACGGTGGGTGAATTTGGTGTGGTGCTGATGATTGGCGGCAACATTCCCGGAGAAACTCAGGTGTTGTCCATTGCTTTATACGACGCGGTGGAAACTCAACAGCTGGGCCAGGCACATGCTATGGCAGCGGGCCTGCTAATGTTTGCGCTTGTGATGCTGGTAGTTTTGTACAGTATTGATAAAAGACAAGTGTCGGAAGTGAGTAACCGTTGATGTTGAAACTGGATATTCAACTGCCTCGGGATCGGTTCGATCTTGCCATCCATACCGCTCTGGAGCTGGATGCAGTCTGGGGCATAATGGGTGCGTCGGGCTGCGGCAAAACCTCTCTGCTCAGGACCATTGCCGGACTGGAAAAACCGGTTCAGGGTCGGATACAGTTTGATGATCAGGTCTGGATGGACAGCAAACAGGGTGTCTTTGTTCCCCCTGAACAACGTGGGATAGGTTTCATCTTTCAGGAAGCGCGTTTATTTCCACACTTGAGCGTAATGGGTAATCTTCAGTTTTCCGTGAAGCGCGCAAGCTCCGGTCGACAGGGATTAACCTTGGCTGAAGTCGTCGATCAATCGGGTGTTGGTCACTTGCTGAAGCGCGGGATTGAAACACTGTCCGGCGGAGAAAAACAGCGTGTAGCCATTGCCCGCACTTTGTTGAATGCACCAAAATTGCTGTTAATGGATGAGCCTCTGGCTTCTCTGGATTGGGATTCCAAGGCGACGATATTGCCTTGTTTAAGAAATATTCATCGAGCTTTTAACATACCGATCATGATGGTCAGTCATTCAAGAGAAGAAGTGGCCCGTCTGGCTGACAGGGTTTTGTTATTGCATCAGGGATCTGTAACCGGAAAAGATCAGAGCCAGACGTTGCTCAACAGTGCACTGGCCGTTGATGATCGGAATGAGCCTCTGTTATCGGTGCTCGAAGCAGAAGTGGTTGATCATGATAAAGACTATGGGCTGACCGTTCTGAGTGTCGAAGGTCATCCGCTGCAGGTGCACGAGGCTGGATTGGCCTTGGGGTCAACAGTACGAATGATTGTCCCTGCCCATGAAGTGAGTATTGTGCTGGATGATTTTTGCGACACCAGTGTTTTGAATCGTTTACCGGTGGTGATTGATTCAATACAAACCAGAGACGACTGGCATCAGTTAATTACGTTATGTCTCGGTGAGCAGACTTTAATGGCTCTGGTGACACGAAAGTCGGTGGATCGGTTGTCGCTGAAAATTGGGATGAAGGTGTTTGCTCATTTTAAGGCTTCGGGGTTGGAGGTGGTTTGAGGTTTTGACGCACCAAATTCAGAACGAATGACTATAACAGCTGCTTTTATTGTTCTCAGTGAGTCGACTCTATCTGTAAATTAACGTCCATACTTTTGCGAAGGATTCTAACGATTGAAACTCCACCCTTCTGTTGAATTCTGTAATAAATAATATGACTGCCTTGGGGAAATTTCCTGTAATCCGTTCGAACATGATTGCATGGGCTGTCAGAGTCAGGATGTTTAGCTAATGTATGGAAGCTTTCATCCAATTTTTGCAGATAAAGATTTCGTTGAGCTTTCCCCCATTGTCTAAAGGTATATCGAGCGATGCTTAGCAAATCACTCTTGGCTTTTTTGGTTAATACGAACGCTGGCTTCATGTCAATTGAGCTCATTGTCCAACTCATCAATTATTGAGTCCAGATTGTAGTCTGCATTTCCACTCTCTTCGCCTTCTATCAGCAACTGTCGCAGCGTTTCCAGTTTTGTTTCGCGGTTTTCAAGCAGCCTGAGAGCAGCCCTGATCACCTCACTGGCAGAGCCATAACGACCGCTATTGACCTGGCTGGAGATAAAACCATCGAAGTGATCTCCAAGAGTAATGCTGGTGTTTTTTGCCATCTTGCTGGCTCCTGTACCAATATATACCTGATTATGGTATCAAATAGTCTGGTGTCAAGTTCCTTCAATGAATCGTTCTGGCTTATGTGACTGTTCTCAACTCCCAATGTTCGGCTATGACATGTGAAAGTAATAATTGATCAGAAAGACACTAACAATCGTGGTTATCAGACCTCCAAAAGTAATCCAGAACTGTCGGCTCAGTACGGCCAGCTCACTGCGAATCTCAGCTCTCATTTCTTTCATTTCAGCCCGGATGTCCTTATTATGCCGGATGTCCTTATTATTTCGGATGTCCTTATTATCCATTTTAAAGCTTCGGGGTTGGAGCTGGTGTGAGGTTAAGCCAGCTCCGGATTCAGAAAGAATGACTATAATGGCTACTTTGGCAGGAGGGATATCTGATGGGCGAGCCACTTTACGACTCTGACTTTTACGGATGGGTCAATCAGCAGCTTGATTTGCTCAGATCCGGGAATTTGGATGAGGCCGATATCAAGAATATTGCATTGGAAATTGAAGCTATGGGAAAAAACCTGCATCGAGAGCTGGTCAGTCGTTTGAAGGTTCTCTTGATGCATCTGCTGAAGTGGCAGTATCAACCCGGTCTGCAATCCAATAGCTGGCGGTATACGATTGTAGGTCAACGAGAAGAGCTCTCGGATCATATTAAGGACAACCCCAGCCTTAAACCCAGAATCCCTGCAGCTATGGAAAGAGCCTACCGGTATGCGTTGATTGAGGCGACTAAAGAGACAGGGTTGCCTCTTGAAACGTTTCCTTCGACTTGTCCCTGGACTTACGACCAAGCTATGAGTGCTGATTTTTGGCCAGCAGACTGACCATGAAAGCCTTCCTTTGAATCTGATTTGTGGGGGGAGATGTTCGGCAACCAGCATTTCAGTGACTTCGATCAGTCGTCCCATGATGAATCTGGTAATGGGTCGTTAGAACGAGCCATTCTGACATCTTCAGCAAAACTTTCTACGTCATCTCCCGGTTTTGGTTGTTAGTCAGCCTTAAGTTTATTTCGACCGGCATGCATTTCTTTTCGTAGAGTTAGAATGTCAGCCTGAAGTTTGTTATGACCGGCATGCATTGCTTCCCGTAATGTGGCAATACTACGTTCTGTATCCAGCTTGACTTGCAGGATGCTTTTCCGTAGCACCAGAATATCTTCTTTTGTAGCCAGGTTTTGAGGGAGCTTTCTACTGACGAACTCCAAGGCTATATCTTCGTCCATTCCCATTCGTTTGAGTTCTTTAAACAGGGCATTTTGCACAGGTGGGCTCCTTGTCGGTCTTGAACAGATAGTGGGAGGAAATATAGTTGAAATGTTTCTCTTTTCCAGAATCCCCTGTGGCTCAGGGGCTGTCCTGCAAAATCGCGTGATTCTACCAGGTAATTAAACGACAAAGATCGCTCTTTATGTCAAGCTGAAAAAGTTGACCAAAGCAACACAAATACACCAAAAAAAGGTTGCTTTTTTTACCGTGAAATATATCGTAATGGGCTAAGGATTTACCCTTATCTGTGTGCTGTCTCTGCAGTGGGATAAGGTTGGTGTACCACTTTCGCACAGGGTCTCAGGACAGAAGGTTTTGCATCAAAACGCTCTTAGCGAGCAGTCAGGAAGACATTACAACCATGAGTGGTTATTTTTTCATCGTATTCTGACCATCGAACAATGGACTGGATGAAAGGGTATTTATGGAAGCGTCACTGTCGGGCATGGTGGGTAGACAGAGTAGGTCATAGCGATCAGGTGTCGTTTTTGATCAGTGCTCGGGCTCGGTGGTGGCAGAATCGAATAATAAAAATGCATGTCCTCAAGGGGCTAAGAATAATGAAAAAACAACAAAGTGGTTTTACGCTGATTGAATTGATGATCGTTGTGGCGATTATTGGGATTTTGGCGGCTGTGGCTTTGCCTGCTTATCGTGAGTATGTGGCTACTTCACATGGCTCTGCTGCTATGAAAGGTGTTTCTGCATTTGTTGGTAAAGCTCAGGCATGTATAGCTACCGGTGTTGGATGCGTATCACTTCATGAAGAAGCAGGTAATACAACAGTAGATGCTACTATTGTTGCTATTACAGAGCTCGCTGTAACAGCGGCGATGGCTCAGGACGTTGGTGGTGCAGTTGCTTGGAATGATGGAACTTGTACTGTTACAGCTACGATTAATGCTAATGGTGGTGTAACTTATGCTGCAGCTCTTACTGCAAATGCTACAGGTGCTACAGCGCAACAGTGTGCTGACGGTGCTGGTCTCTAAGAGAGAATTAAAAAATAAATAGTAAAAAAGGGACATCCATAAAATCTGATTCATTCTGTGGGTGTCCTATTTCATTGAAAGACAAGGCTGACTGCAATAAATAGGACACCCACACTTTTATGTAGGTGTCCTTGACTCCATCCTTGAATCCCTCGCTGTTTGTTGACACCCATGTTATTAGAATAAATAGGACACCCACACTTTTATGTAGGTGCCCTTGACTCCATCCTTGAATCCCTTGCTGTTTGTTGACACCCATGTTGTTACTATCTAGTCGAACCTGAATATAAAAAGGGGACATCCATAAAATCTGATTCATTCTGTGGGTGTCCTATTTCATTTAGAGATAAAATTAAAAAAGGGACATCCATAAAATCTGTAAATAAAAAAGGGACATCCATAATTTAAAAAAGGAAAATAATCTGGGAGAAAAGGAAAATAATCTGGGAAGAATAATCTGGGACACCCACACTTTTATGTAGGTGTCCTTGACTCCATCTGGATTAAAAAATAGATAGGACACCCACACTTTTAAAATAACAAATAATCTGGGACACCCACACTTATATATTAAATAAATGGGACACCCACACTTATATGTAGGTAATAATCTGGGAAAAAGAGATGGGGGTACCCACAAAATTTCAGACCGGAGTTAACAGCATGAAGCCAGGGCTTGTAGGTCAGGCCAATTCCTTGCACTGTAATAACGCCAGAACTCCACCCTATCGACATTATCTATTTGTTCAATTCTCGAATGGATTGAGCAAATTAACCCCTGTATCCATAAAATCCCGGGTGTTTCTTGTGACTACTGTCAGGTCATAAACAAGGGCTGTTGCCGCAATTTGTTTATCAATTGCATTTTCATGGTGGGGTACTCTGAGTTTTCCCCAAATTTGTGCTTCGGTAGGAAAAAAAGAGACACCCATAAAATTTGATTCATTCTGTGGGTGTACTATCTCTCGCTATCTCTCGGGGGTGTGATCTCTCGGTGCTCCGGTGTTTTTCAAGATAATTGTTTCTCGATTTTCACCGTTTTTGAGAAGCATTCGGGTTTGGCTGAAAGTTTGATAAATAACGGGCTTCAGGCTCTCAAAAACCATTCTCAATGTTGAAGCTGTAAGGGTTTTGAAGTATCTGACGTGTAAGCAATTTTTCTGGCCGGATACTAAAACGAGGGTTTTCTTTACTTTTGGGTCTTATGGTATAGTATTAATGGGTATTACCTTTTAATACCAAGGGAGAAACAAATGGTAACCTCGGTAAAGCTTGATGAAGACCTGAAAAGAAGAGTTAAGAATTTGGCGGAGGCCAGACACCGATCAGCACATTGGATAATGTGTGAAGCTATTCGTCGTTATGTAACATGTGAAGAGAAAAAAGAGGCTTTCAAACAGGACGCCCTTAATGCTTGGAACAGCTATCAAGAGAATGGTATGCACCTAACGCTTGAAGAAGCGGATGCATGGTTAGAAAAGCTTGAGGCGGGTGAAAATGGGGAGATTCCTAAGTGTCACGACTGATATGGTCACCTTCCGCTCTTAGAGATGTTCAACGATTACACCAATTTTTGGCACAGAAAGATGGAAATTCAGCCAGTCGTGCGATTAAAGCAATTCGCTCAGGCATTAAGGTTTTAGCCTGTCAACCTGAGATTGGTCGTCCTGTTGATGGTATGGAGCCAGAGTTTAGAGAGTGGCTAATTGATTTCGGTAACAGTGGTTATGTTGCTTTATATCGAATAGAGAATGGTCTTGCTACGGTGCTTGCAGTACGACACCAGAAAGAGGCTGGTTATTGACCGAAGAATTAAAAAAACACCCATAAAATTTCTGATAATAATCTCGGACACCCACATTTATATGTGGGTTTCTAAAAAATAATCTGGCAATAACCCCCTATGTCAGGAAAAAGATATAGGACACCCATCATAAAATTTCTGACTAAAAAGAATAAATGGGACACCCACACTTATATACGGGCACACTTATATACGGGTGTCCTTGAATCCCTTGAATCCGCTTGAATCTGCGAAAAACCACCGGCTTGCACCTTTCTTACCGCCAACCATTATACTTTGCCTGAACTAATCCATTGGATTACACTCTAATGCATACGGTCGTTGAACTGAAAAACTATCAGGTCGAAGCTGAGAGCCTTCTATCCAGTGAGGAACGCCGCCATATCATTATTACCTGGCGGCAAACCCTGAGGCTGGCGTGATCATGAAGGGTACAGGCGGCATCCGTAAGCTCCGGTGGCAAAGAGGTGCATCAGGCAAGAGTGGAGGAGTGCGGATTATCCACTTCTACAAGAACCCATCAATGCCCCTGTTCCTGCTCACGGTTTATGGGAAAAACCAACAGGAAAACCTGTCAAAGGCAGACCGCAACACCATGAAACAATTAGTCTCTCTGCTCGAAAGAGGATGGAAAAAATGAAAAGCGTAGCGAACAGCATTATCCAGGGCCTTGAAGAGGCCGTAGCCTACACAAAAGGTGAGAATACAGGTGCAATTGTCCATGAGTTGACACCCCCGGACATCAAAGGCATTCGCCAGCAGCTCAATATGACTCAGGAAGAGTTTGCCCAAGCTGTAGGTGTAAAACTGCCCACCCTTCGCCACTGGGAGCGGGGCGACCGCAAACCGAACGGCCCTGCCCGTGTGTTGCTGAACCTGCTCGCCAGGGAACCCAAACAGATTGTCGCCATGCTAGGGCTGGCTCATTCCTGAATCATCGGCTGGTAATGCTTTTGCAGCTGAAATAAAGGAAAAAAAGGGACATCCATAAAAACTGATTCATTCTGTGGCTGTCCTGTTTTTTTTGCTATTTCTCTTGGGCTCAAGGCTGTGGGGTTCCTTTTCATGTGTTCCTTAATATCACCCCCTTGGCTTCCTGAGTGCAAACCTTATGTCTCCAGGGCGCAGTGCCCAGAAGCAGGGCAGCTATTTCAGCACCATTGGCTCGGTAGCGGGGGTAGGGGCTGCGATGATGATTTAGCCTTCTGGCAGCCAGTCGTCATCAGTGATTTTTTCAAATGTCCAAAGGCATTCGTCGGGGATGCTGTTTTTGTTCAGTCGCTTGTTTTCGATGCGGATAAATTTGTTCAACTCTTTTATAGCGTTTCTTTTTGCTGTTAGATAGGCTTCTGACAGTATTTCATCAGTCTTGGGCTCAAGGCTTGGGTTTCTCTTCATGTGCTCCTTTATTTCCATTCTTGAGTTGTAAATACTCGGCATCCATGTATGTATGACTTTATCCTCAACCCATGAGTCTTTGAGTATTCTTTTCTGGTAGTCGTATTTGAGCAAATGCAGCAGCAATACCCGCAAATGGGAACGTAATTCATTGGTCGTGTCTCCCATTTCAGAATCCATCGCCTCCAATAAATTAGGGATGTCTAATTGGTCAAATTGGCCGTTAGCGAGCAGTTCCCGTTGCTGTCCGAGCCATTGGGTGTAATCGGTTTTGTACAGGTTTTCCATAAAATACCTCCATCGCCCTACCACTCTAGGCAAAAAACAGAAGGGAATCAAAAAATCATAATCTGGTCATAATCTGAGACACCCACATTTATATGTGGGTTTCCAGAATGGAAGAGGTATATAAAGAAATGGAAGAAACAGGACAATCAGGACATCCGCAAAATTTCCAAAATTTTTGAACCAGAAACCAAAAGATATTCCTTCGTGCGAGAAAACCACCTGGTAGGATCAAGCTTGCATTCGTAGGAATGACCCTGAACCCGATAAAACAAGGAAAAAACGAGTAAATAGATTTTTGAAAGACACAGAATGTCATCTCGCCAAAGTTATACTGCAAGAGTCTGACGTATGAGGCTGAAAAAATGAATCAGCCAGATTGGAATAAACGACCACAATAATTTAACCCTTGAAGCCATTGTTGACCTGCACTGATAGCATATGCCTTCATGGCCTTGAGTCTTCCAGCTGCGCGATAGAATCGATTGTTCCAACTCATGGTTTTTAGCCATTCGTCAGCATCGATTTCAAGTCTTGTCAGGATAGGAGGTGAGCTTTCTGGTATAGAACCTTTCTTATCCGTTCTCAATGCTCTTCCACTCCAGTCCACTAGCTCCAGGTAATCATGAAGAATATAAGGCAATGCTTTATTCGTATTTTGCCCCTGACTCTGAAAAGGCTTCAACATGAACGGCTGGTTGCAATCTGTCGCTTCAGTAGCTTTTTCGATACGTTTCTGGATAGAGGTATAGTCCGATTGTTCCGATGTGGATGCCAGTTTTGCCCGGACAGGATTCAGGTCAACATATGCCATGCAGGTCAGCAAAGCCGACTCATCCAGTAACGCCTGACTCTTAAAACGCCCTTCCCAGAATCGACCTTTACAACCATCTTCCTTGTTGGCTTCACGGGCTAGATACTCGTTCAAACAACGCATAAACCAGCTGATATTCTTCAAACGGATACGATACTCTGCCACATATTCATCAATGCGGCTGAGTTCTGAGCGACTGAGAGTGTCGTTGCTCATATAGCGTTGGATCAATAAAGGTCCAGTGAAAAGGGTAGTCCATCGCCGAAGTATTTCATCTCGATTCCAGCTCTCAACCTCACTGGTGTTAATATGTAGTACCAGATGATAATGATTAGACATCACAGCATAAGCACATACTTCGATGGCAAAAATGGAGACTAATACCTGTATACGATCGACCACCCACTGCCTGCGATGCTCAAAATTCCTCCCGGTCTGATGATCTTCACCACACAAATAAGCCCTGCGAACACACCGAGACATACAGTGATAATACGGAGTCGAACCTGAATCAATCAGGCTGCTGCGGGCTTGAGTCATGGGATCTCCTACTACAAAGACAATAATGGGTAACAGGAGGAAGATAGTTCATTCAGTCGATTGGTCAAATATATGGATGTCCTTTTTAATTTACTTTTTAATTTACAAAATATATGGATGTCCTTTTTATTTTTCTTTTTATTTTTTAATATATGGATGTCCTTTTTAATTTTCTTTTTAATTTTTTTTAATTTTTGGATGTCCTTTTTAATTCTTTTTAATTTTCTGGCTTGAGTCATGGGATCTCCTAATACAAAGACAATAAGGGGTAACAGGAGGAAGATAGTTCAACCAGTCGATTGGTCAAATATATGGGTGTCCTTTTTATTTTTATTCTGGATGACCTTTTTTAATTTTCTGGATGTCCTTTTTAACTGGTTTTATTTTTGTGGATGTCCTTTTTATTTTTTTTTATTTTTGTGGATGTCCTTTT